>NZ_FOHT01000018.1:0-103129 GCF_900111425.1 Draconibacterium orientale
ACTCAACACGATTTTTTGAAAGAATGATATAAAATATTGTGTCTCAATATTGAAATATCATTCTTTCTTTTCAACAGTTAACTTTTGACAACTTCAATGGCGAAGATTACAAGACCTGCAATATTCTTTGTGTTTGTTTTTTCGAGCAGGTTATACTTGTGCCCTTCGATGGTACGTGCACTCAGGCCCAGTTTTTCTCCAATCTCAGTTGCCGTTAACTCTTCGCAAATCAACTTTAAAACCTGGCTTTCACGTTTTGTAAGATTAAACTGCAATCCTGAATCTTTGGTAGTATTCTTCTTTAAACCCTGAAAGACCGCCCCCGACAAACTACCCGAAAAATAAAAGTCGTTTTTTATTACCTTTTTTATGGCTAATTCCAATTCATCAGGCTCGGCATTTTTTAATAAATAACCGTTTACTCCTTCGCTAACCAGGTGCGCCACCAACAAAGGAGCTTCTTCCATACTAAGTATTAATATCCGAATTCCGGGATAATCTTTTCGTAAATGTTTGGTTACTTCAACACCATCCATTTCGGGCATATTAATATCGAGCAATATCAGCTCAGGTTTTTTATCCAGCTTCCCCAGCAGTTCCAATAATTCGATTCCGTTACCGGCCTCATAAATATTGTCAACAATATCAAAATCATCCAACAGGCCAACCATGCCTTTCCTAAAAAGTTTATGGTCGTCGGTAACAACAATATCTATTTTTTGCTCACTCATTAATTTGCAAAGCTATAATTGCCCGGGTGCCTTTTCCCGGCGATGATTTCATTTTAAATTTAGCATTTGCCATTTCCGACCGGCTTTCAAGGTTTCGTAAACCAAGCCCCGTTTGCATTTTTTCCTCCGGCGAAAATCCCTTTCCATCGTCGGCAACAACAACAGCAACAAGCTGTTTGGCAAATCGAATATCTATTAAAATGTGTGATGCCTCGGCGTGTTTAATGGCATTATTAACCAATTCCTGCACAATACGAAAAACGGCCAGTTCCTGTTTACTATCAAAACGAAATTGCTCTCCGCTTTTCCAACATTCAATGGCCAATTGGTCCGATTTATTCACCCAATTTGCCAGCTCTTCAAGCGCAAAATACAATCCCAGTTTTTCCAACGACGGAGGTAATAACGACCGTGAAATACGCCGTACCTGAAGAATTACATCATCAAGATAGGTTTTGGTTTCGGTAGCCAGCTCTTTTGCTTTGCCTCCTTCTGCTTTTTTCTCAATTCTCCCAACAGTAAGTTTCACCACCGAAAGCATTGCACCAACCTCATCGTGCAAATCGCGCGCTATACGTTTGCGTTCATTCTCCTGCGACTGAATCGTGTTTTTTATAATTTCTTCCTGCTGATTTTGAACCACACGATTCAACTCCAGCTGTTTCTGCAACAATCTTTTTTGATATGCTATAAAGAAAAAAAACAGGCCACCTGCCAATAACAGCATCCCAATGGTACCAATTAAATACACCAATAATATTTCGGAATTCCCTGTTCCCTCCACAATTCACTTTTTAGACATTGCTAAAATAATTAACAAAATTGAACTTTCTGTAAAATTTAAACGATAATCGATATTGAAGGAACGGCAACTGCAGAACCTAAAATATTCTCCCCCCGAACCTTACCGACTCCTGCCGGCTTTCCAAAACCCAACGGTTACAAGTGCATAAAACAATGCCAGGATAACTGAAAAAGAAATGACAGTTATTTTTGAAAATTCGCGCGAATACTCCAAAATAACATTAAACAAAACGGTAAAAAACAAATTGCCTGAATAATAGACGAGTAGTGCTCCGTTAATCCAAATAGTTGCCTCATCCCACAGCGACATGATTTTTGCTTCAACCATCACCCTGTAAAAATACCAGATGCATAAAACAATAACCACAAAAGTTGCGATGGTACGCGTAATGTCAGGGTATTCGTATATGCTTTGAATAAATGTTAGGTTAATAAAGTTATAGAATTCGAATATCGAAATTAAAACGATTGAGAACCGGCTTACTGCTTTTTTGAAAATTAGATTTGAATAAAAAAGTACAAGAATCGGAAAAGTAACCATTTGATACAAATGAATAAACGGCATCGTATTATTCAACCCCAAATGCCTGAGAACAAAAGTTACAACTTCGTTTACTGTACCATAAAGAACATACAGATAGAACAGCTTAATAGAAGTATCGAATCGTTTAAAATAAAATAACCCAGTGGTAAAGGGGAACAAAATTGAAACCCAAAGAAAATCTGTTAAGCTCAAAGTTTAGGAATTGTATATGCTTCGTTCGTCACAAAACGGAGGACATAATTGTGCTTCGTCGTAATATTCCGGTTCAACAGCCTTGTCCTGTTCTGTCGATTCTTCGGTTGACAAAGATGCAGCGCTCAACATTATATTCATTGTTTTTGCAACGCCAAACTCTAAAACAATTTCTTTATGATTTTGAGCATTAAACAACTCATGCAATTCAAATTTAGTGAGCAAATAGGCATTCGGGTAAATATATTGACGGAATGCAGCTCCATCTGCGTCCGAATCAATTTCTCCGGCTCTCCACTTACGATACAAACGGATACTTTCAATTACCTCTCCCGTATTATCTGAGAAATCCTCATTTTTCTTTCCGAGTTTATAAACAGGCGTTTCATAATCGGCATACACATCGCCGCTACCCAAAAGAAAAGAGGATACCGCGTAGGCGCATAACACATATTTGCCATCTTCTTTTTTATTATCGAGCCCCAGATAAACACGCACCCGGTTTTCATTCTCTCCTATTAACGATTTATAGGTTTCCTTCTGAAGAACAATAGGTGTAAGTTTTAGGTTGAAGGTTTTATCGGCTTCTTCTTTAAAACTCTTTTTCCAGTTTTTTGCTTTTTTAGCCGGAAGTTGATCTCGTTTCAATTTGTTTTCCATATTTATTGTATTTGGACAACTAAAAATAGACAAAATGTTTGACATAAAAACAAGTTCAATAACATATTCTCAAAAACAGACACCACAAAATCTGATTTTTTAAACACAAAAACTGCCCGCCAAATAAATGCTGACGGGCAGTGCTGTTAGAAACAGTATAAATCCAAGGTCTAGCCTGCTTCGTAATTTTATATCCAATTCCTGTTAATAGGGCTCGTAATAGTAATCATCAACATATCCCTGGTTGTAATAATCGTCGTTATAAGCGTAATACCTGTCGGGATAGTGCACCAGGCTAAAACCTAAGGCCGACGACTCGAAGAATAAATTTCCAACCCTGAAATACAGGTAACCGTTTATATGAACCTGCTCGTAGCCGTATGGTAAACGTTCGAATGAAAATCCGAATGGCAGGTTAACCAACACGTAACCGATTCCTGCATGATAACGGAAGAAGTGTCCGTCGTAGCAACAGTAGCGATTATGGTTGTGCACAAACACAGTTGGACGGTAAACAAACTTGCGAATTACATGCCCGTAATGATTATTGTAGTAATAATATTTGTGATAACGGTAAGAGTATGGATGGTACCCGCCGTAATAGTCGCGCCAGCTGTTGTGGTTCCAACGGTAGTGCTCCCAACGGCGATCCCAGTGATTATTTTTATAATAATTATAGTTTGAATAATACTTTCTGTCGCGGTGGTTGTAGTTCATTGTTTTCGGGCGGTTTCTGCTACTCCACTGCCGGCTGCTTCCCCGGTAACTGTTAGTCGGTGTAAAGCGTTTATCATTTCTATCTACATTATAATATTTGCGTGCTTCGGAAACTGACTTCCGACTTGTTCCTCTTCCGTTTGCAACTGCCGGACTCGAATTTTTTGTATTTGTATAAACCCGCGATGGCTGTCTGTTCGCCTCTCTGCTTCGGGCCTGATCTGTCCTTTGGGGTTGACTTTGTCTGTAAACATTATCTGAAGACCTGGCAGTACTTTTTTGCGATTTATAGTTGTTGTCAGAACTACTTTTTCGCTGAACATTGCGATTTGCCGAACGAGAATCATTGTATTTATTATTGCTCGAACGAACCGTTGCACTGTTTCGGTTGGTAGTTGTTTTACTCGATGACCGAACGCTTTTATCCGACCGTGTTGGAGCTGACTGTCGATAGTTTTTTGAGGCACTTTTGGTTTTAACCTCACTTCTGCTACTTCTTTTCGGAGCTTCCCTTTTTTCTGTTCCCCGTTCTCCTCCCCTGCGCTGGGCCTGGGCCGGAACTGTTGTTAGTAATGTAATTGCCGCCAGAGTAATTATCGTGGCAAACAATTTTAATGTTGTTGCTTTCATGACACTAGACTTTAAAATTCAACAATTTGTTTGCTATGCTCTGTTGGCGCCAAAATAAAAATCGATATCTGCCTTTGTTAATGCAAAGCGTGTGCCAAAAAAGCCACAGTTGCGTGTGAGAAAAGTTACACCTACTAGAGAACAGGCATTTATGCACTTTTTTTTCTAAGCAATTCTCTCTACTTTTGCGGCGATTTAATTAAAGGTATGGCCCGGATATTAGCAATAGATTACGGAAAAAAGCGAACAGGATTGGCAGTTACCGATCCGGGGCAGATTATTGCCAGCCGCTTAACAACAGTTCCAACACACACCATTTGGGATTTTTTGAAAGATTATTTCGAAAAAGAAGAGGTGGAAACGGTGGTTGTGGGATATCCCAAACAAATGAACAACCAGGCCTCGGAGTCTGTTAGATTTGTCAATCCGTTTTTGAAAAAGTTTCAGCAGATATACCCGGAGATGAATCTGGAGATTTACGACGAACGTTTTACGTCGAAAATGGCGTTTCAAACGATGATTGACGGAGGCCTGAAAAAACAAAAGCGACAAGACAAAGCACTGGTTGATGCCATTAGTGCAACTATTATTTTACAAAATTACTTAGAACAAAAACGCAACTCAACACGTTAAAAACCAATTTTTCAAAAGGTTAAAAGAGTTGTTATTGAAATTAAAATAGAAAGAAATGAAATACCCGGTTACAGTTTACGGAGACCCTTTATTACGCAAGAAAGCCCAAACAATTGAAAAAGATCATCCAAAGTTGGATGAGATAATTGAAAATATGTGGGAAACCATGTATTACTCTGATGGCGTTGGTTTGGCAGCACCGCAGGTTGGCTTGTCGATTCGCCTGTTTGTAATCGATGCATCATCGGGTGCCGACGAAGAGCCGGAACTGGAAGGTTTTAAAAAGGTTTTTATCAACCCACAGATTATTGAAACCAAAGGCGACGAATGGACAATGAACGAAGGATGTTTGAGTTTGCCCGAAATAAGAGAGGATGTAGATCGCCCCGACGAGGTGACCATTAAATACCTCGACGAGAACTTTGAAGAACACACCGAAACCTACAAAGGATTTGCAGGACGCGTTATCCAACACGAGTATGATCATTTAGAGGGCATTTTATTTGTCGATTATTTATCGCCATTGCGCAAACGTTTATTAAAAAGTAAACTTATTGCCATTTCAAAAGGTAAAGTTCGCCCACACTACCGCATAAAAGTTCCGAGATAATGTAACCATTTTTCAAAACCTACGTTTAAAGGCTATTCCTTCAAGCGTAGGTTTTGGAAAATACATTTAAAAATATACCCTTTTTACGAATTGCAGCCGGTTTTGCGTCGGGCATTCTGCTTGCGTCAATACACATGGCAACCAGCACGTTGCTAATTTATTTGGCTATTGCTATCTGCATCTTTTTAGTTCTCCTCCACAGGCGTTACAACTTTTATCTTTCTCCACTTTTTGGAGGATTTACATTTATTCTGCTCGCACTATTCGGTGCCATCACCTACCAGCAATACAACCATTTACCTCCAACCACCCCCAAAGGATTAATGGCAGCCACTGTACTGGAAACTCCGCAGGAAAAAACCAATTCCTACAAAAGCCTGCTTCTTATACATTCGGTAAAAACAGAAGATACCCTAATTGGCACACGAGAAAAAGTACTGGTATATTTTGAAAAGAGTGAAGCCATTGATGAAATAAAACCGGGAAGTCAGATTATTTTTGAGCAAGCACCTGAACCAATTGAAAACCGTGGCAATCCTCACGAATTCGACTACAAAAGTTACCTCGAAAAGAAACATATTCTCCGGCAGGTGTATTTAAAAACCGGAAACTGGAGTTTAACCGGGTATCGCAATAACACTTCACTTTTATGGGCCGAAACCATTCGCGACAAACTGCTGAGAATATACCGCGAACAGCATATCGGGGCACAGGAAACTGAAATTCTTTCAGCACTCACTCTCGGTTATAAACGCGAACTCGACCGCGAAACAAAACGCGTATTTTCTGCAGCCGGAGCCATGCATGTGTTGGCCGTTTCCGGATTACATGTTGGCATACTTTTCTTTGCTTTTTCGTTCTGTTTTGGATTTCTGCAAAAAAGAAGAATTGGCCGGTTTATTTATGTGGTGCTTTCAATAAGTTTATTGTGGTGTTATGCTTTTATTACCGGTCTGTCACCATCGGTTTTACGGGCATGTACAATGTTCAGCCTCATTATCATTGCCGGAAACATCAACCGCAGGGCAAATATTTACAATTCGCTTGCGGCTTCGGCTTTTCTTCTTTTATTGGTTAATCCCAACAACCTTTTCGAAGTAGGATTTCAACTCTCGTACATGGCTGTTTTTGGTATTGTTTATCTGCAACCCCGAATTGCCGGATTATGGAGGGTGAAAAACAAGATCGGTTTGTTCTTCTGGAATTTAATATGCGTTTCAATTGCAGCTCAAATAGCCACTTTCCCGCTTTCGGCTTATTATTTTAATCAGTTCCCCACCTACTTTTTACTGAGCAACATTGTTGTAATTCCTGCCGCCATGATACTTATTCCCCTCGGGCTGGGATTATTGGCCTTTTCAAAAGTACCGTTGTTGGCTACATCAATAGCTTTCCTGGTAAAATGGATTATAAAAATAGTATATGTTCTCCTCTCCTCCATCGAGTTATTGCCTCATTCAACACCCGATGTTGTACTTCACTTACCCGAACTTCTTTTCGTTTTGGCCGTGCTGTTTTCCATCTTCCTTTTTCTTAATTCGCAACGAGCTGTTTTCCTAAAATCGGCACTTTCGTTCACCGTTCTGCTGGCTGCATTTATTTTGTTTTCAGGGTACAAACAAATCAACCGAAACGAAATAATTGTGCTAAACTCGCAGGAACCGGTAACTTGTTTTATAAAAGGGAATAAAATGTATGTGATTTCTGCAGACACACTTTCGGCTGACGATTACAATTATAGTTCGGTGCAAAATATAAAACGACAGAAACGATTAACACATACCACTTACCTGACTTCCGATTCATCATTCAACGATAATTTGCTTTTTCTCCACAAAGGGCTGGCTGTATTCGAAGGGAAAAAAGTTCTGCTGAAACAAACAAGTAAGCTTTCAACAAAAAACCTTTTGCCCGATATAATCATAAGTACAAAAGCGGCTGATCCCCCTGAAACTATTTCTGAGAATTGTTGTGTTATAAACTACTATCCTTACCGAAAAAACTCCAAATCCAAAACCAAACATCACATTCTTTCCGCACAGGGAGCATTTGTAAGCACCTGGTAAATTTACATTTCGTAAAAATGCCTTACTCATTCCCCTTTTTCGGTTGAAAAATAATTTGGTAAATTACAATAAATTACACAGTGCATTTTGTAATTTAGAATGTTAATTTAATGTTGGAAGCGAAAAATTATAAAGCGTTTTCCGCGGAGTTTAAAAACAGAATGCATTATTTTGCTTCATTGAATAATACAGACAGATGAAACGAGCAGGTAAAAACTATGCCTACAGAATAAAAGCGAACAAGCACGGTTCATCAAATACTTTTGTGAATTAACAATACTAATGAAATGAAAGTTGTTATAGCAGGTGCCGGCGAAGTTGGAACACATTTGGCGAGAATGTTAACCAATGAAAACCACGACATTACCTTACTGGATGATTCTCCGGAAAAACTCGCAAATATCAGTAGTGAAGTAGATCTGATGACGATTGCGGGATCAGCTCATTCATTTCAGGATTTAAAAAGCACAGACCTGGCAAAATCCGATTTGTTTATTGCTGTTACCCCCTTTGAAGAACGGAACGTTTTGGCCTGTTCAATGGCATCGTACCTTGGTGTTAACCGCACCATTGCCCGAATAAACAACTCCGAATACCTTCAGGAAAGATACCGCTCAAAACTGAACAACCTTGGGATTAACGAATTAATCTACCCCGAAAGTCTGGCCGCAAAAGAAATTATTGCCTCGGTAAAACAAACGGCAACCCGTCAGTTAATCGAGTTTTCAGGCGGAAAACTGATTATGATGGGAATTAAAGTGCGCGAAAATGCACCGGTTCTGAATAAAACATTTGAAGAGTTATCGCAGGAAAATCAACATTTGTTGGTGGTGGCCATTAACCGCGACAATGAAACGATCATTCCGAATGGTAGTGATTTTATAAAAAACGGCGACATCGTATTTTTTGTTACCACTCCGGCCGAGCAAAACAATGTTTACGAATTAACCGGAAAAACACTTTTCGAGGTTAAAAACATCATGTTTTTGGGAGGTAGCCGTATTGCCCAAAAAGCCATTGAAAAGCTGGGCGAAAATTACCGCATAAAAGTAATTGAAGGCGACCGCAAAAGATGCGAAAAAATTGCCGACAAATACGAAAATGTGCTGGTAATTAACGGCGACGGACGAAACCTGAATTTACTGCGCGAAGAAGGAATTGAAAAAATGGATGCCTTTGTGGCAACCACCGGAAATTCAGAAACCAATATATTAGGCTGTCACCTGGCAAAAACTTTTGGCGTTCGCCGAACAGTTGCCGAGGTGGAAAACCTGGCCTACATGAACCTGGCAGACAATATGGATATCGGTAGTATTTTTAATAAAAAACTGATTGCTGCAGGTTACATCTACCGGTTTACGCTAAATGCCGAAATATCGAAAGTTAAATGTTTAACCGCCTCCGACGCCGAAGTTTTTGAATTTATTGCCAAGCCGGGAGCCAAAATCACACAAAAACCCATAAAAGACCTTGACTTCCCCGATGAAGCAAAAATCGGAGGTGTTATTCGTGGCAACATGGGCTACATTGCTCACGGCTATACCCAAATTCAGGAAGGCGACAAAGTTGTTGTATTCACCCTACCTTCAGGAATTAAAAAGCTCGAAAAATTCTTTAAGTAAGCGCAAACTACCAGAACATGAACCTTAAAATCATATTCAGAGTACTTGGTTTTTTATTATTTGTCGAGGGAATTGCTATGGGCATCGCCCTTCTGGTTGCTCTGATTTATGGGGAATCCGACATTAGTGCGTTCTTAATTTCGGGCGGAATAAACCTGGTTATTGGCGGACTGATTGTTGCCGCCACTTCGAAGGCAAAAAAAGATATTGGCAAACGCGAAGGATTCATCATCGTATCGATGGTCTGGATTGTGTTCTCCTTTTTTGGTAGTCTGCCTTATGTTATAAGTGGTTCCATTCCCGGTTTTACCGATGCGTTTTTCGAAACCATGTCGGGGTTTACTACCACAGGTTCATCAATTTTAAACGACATTGAGGCACTTCCTCACGGTATTTTATTTTGGCGAAGCATTACCCAGTGGCTCGGCGGTATGGGAATCATCGTTTTATCGCTGGCAATTTTACCGGTGTTTGGAATCGGTGGTATGCAGTTGTTTATGGCTGAAGTACCGGGGCCAACCCCCGATAAAATCAGCCCGAGAATTAAACAAACTGCAAAAACACTTTGGGTAATTTACCTTACATTTACAGTGGCTGAAACGTTGCTGTTGTGGGTTGGAGGAATGACCTTTTTCGACTCTATTTGCCACTCGTTTACCACCATGGCTACCGGCGGTTTTTCAACCAAACAGGCAAGTATTGCGCACTGGCCATCGCCATTTATTCAGTATGTTATTATTGTTTTTATGTTTTTGGCCGGAACAAATTTTACACTCTCCTATTTTGCTATCAAAGGAAAGTTTTCGGTAGCATTTAAAGACGAAGAATTTAAATATTACAGCTTTTTTACGCTCGGATTTACGGCCCTTATTTTCATCGGCCTTCTAATTTCTACCGAGTTTGGCGTTGAAAAAGCATTTCGCGATTCATTATTCCAGGTAATTACCATAATTACAACCACAGGATACGCTACGGCCGATTACCTCACCTGGCCGCCGGTGTTAACAATGCTCATCTTTTTGCTTTTCTTTTTTGGAGGTTCTGCCGGATCAACCGGTGGGGGCATAAAAATTATGCGAATTGTTGTGTTGCTTAAAAACGGCTATTACGAACTTAAACGCTTGGTGCATCCCAATGCTGTTATTCCGGTTCGTTTTAACAAACACTCGGTGGATGCCAAAATCGTTACCAATGTGCTGGCTTTCTTTATCATTTACTTTGTAATTTTTGCCATCAGCACCGTTATTTTTACGCTGATAGAACCCGACATGGAATCGTCGATGGGAGCTGTTGCCACCTGTTTGGGAAATATCGGACCGGGTTTAGGAACAGTTGGGCCGGCTGAAAACTTCTATCACATTAAACCAATCGGAAAATGGTTTTTATCATTTCTGATGCTGCTTGGCCGTCTGGAACTGTTTACTGTTCTGGTGCTCTTCTCGCCATCGTTCTGGAAAGGTTAGTCGGTTAATATTCCAATTCACCTTTTCCCTGGCGCACCAAAATTGGCTCGTCTGATGTGCAATCAACTATTGTTGACGGAATTAGTTCGCCAAAACCACCATCGATGACAATATCAGCCAGTTCTGCGAATTTTTCATGAATCAACTCCGGATCTGTGGTATATTCCAAAATCTCGTCTTCATCGTGCACCGACGATGAGAGGATTGGATTTCCTAGCTCACTTACGATCTCACGAACAATATTATTATCGGGAATACGAATTCCTACCGTTTTCTTTTTCCCTTTAAAATACCTTGGCACATTATTATTGGCATTTAAAATAAAGGTAAACGGACCGGGTAAATTTTTGCGAATGAGTTTAAAGATATGATTGGGAATGGGCTTGGTGTAATCCGACAAGTGGCTGAAATCGCTGCAGATAAACGAAAAATTGTTCTTCTCCACCTGAATACCTTTATAACGGGCCACCTTTTCAACTGCTTTTTGATTGGTTATATCGCAACCAATTCCATAAACCGTGTCGGTTGGATAAACAATTACTCCCCCATCACGCAAAACATCTACAACTTTTCTTACTTCGCGGGGATTTGGATTTTCATTATATAAGCGCACCAACATAGTTTTTCCTATTTTTGACCGATAAAATTAGTTTTTTCAATTATAAAAGGTGTCCTTTTACAGCTTTTTAGCTGAATACTTATTGTACAACATAGGATTTTAAGGAAATTCGCAGGCCATGCAAAGAAAAATTGTAACAACAGAAGACGGATCAAAAACGCTGTTTATTCCCGGGATGAATGAACAGTATCATTCCGTAAATGGTGCCTTAACCGAATCGGAATATGTGTATATCGACAAAGGTTACCGCCACAATCAATCGCCTAAGCCGGTGGTTCTGGAAATTGGTTTTGGAACAGGATTAAATGCCTTGTTAACGGCCATTGAAGCAGAAAATGAAAAACGCAAAACCACATATATTTCCTTAGAAAAATACCCGATTGAACAAACCGAAATAGAAGGGCTTAATTATGGAAGTTTGATTTCGAAGCATGCCGAAGAGCTATTTGCTGCGCTGCACACTTGTGAATGGAACCTTAAAACACAAATTTCGCCATATTTCGATTTGTTAAAACTAAAAACAGATCTCACCCAATTTTCTTTTGATACGATTCCAAGTGTTGATGTAATTTACTTTGATGCATTTGGCCCCGACAAACAACCCGAGATGTGGAACGAGGAAATTTTCAGAAAACTTTTTCGCAGTTGTAACCCAGGTGCAAACCTTGTTACTTATAGCGCCAAAGGCGAAATACGCCGCCGAATGGAACGATCGGGCTATACTTCGGAGCTGCTTCCCGGTCCTCCGGGAAAAAGACAAATGCTTCGGGCAACACGGCCATAAGGCTAAAAACGCGCAATAACCAAGAAAAAATGCCCACACTAAATACTGACGAACAGCAACTTAAAACATTGTTGGAAATAATATTTGATAAGCCGAACAACGAACACGAATGTTCGATTTTTCCTGACTTAAACTTTTTTAACATTTTTTAATTTCACCGATTTCCTTTCTGTATTTTTCACAATTTTTTGTAGAAAAATGTCCCGAAAAGGCTTTTATACCAACCTTTTTACTTTTTATAAAAAAATAACAATGCATCAGAAAAGTACCTTTTTGATAGATATTTTCAATTCTTTCTGCATTTGAATTCTTGGATTTTGTAAAAATTCCTGTAAAATTTGAACTTCATTCAACGTGAAATTTATGATTTATCAATTTCAAATTGTTTCACAAGAGGCCCAAAACTTCCGATTGGAAGTTGCTCTGGATGAGAAACATTCATTTTTCGATTTTCATAGTATTATACAGAAAAGTGTTGGTTTTGAGTCACACCAACTGGCATCTTTCTTCGTGTCCAATAAAACCTGGAGAAAGCTGGTTGAGATTTCAATGTTAGACTTAGGTATAAATGGTGCAGCATTTTACATCATGCAAAAAACAAAATTAGGCGACTTGCTGCAAGATAAGGGGCAACACCTCATTTATACATTCGATTTTTTGAACGACAGGTCTTTTTTTATAGAACTAACTGGAATAATTATGGAAAAAAATCTTAATGAACCATTAGTCGCTTTAAAACAAGGCGATTCCCCCGTTCAGGTTTTAGGAGAAGAAAAATTTGAACTTGAAACTGGTGTAAGCCAGGAAGAAGAAGTTTATATGGATTTTGGAGAGCTTGATGATTACACTGAAATCTTTGGCGAAATGGACGATTTCTGATCACGAAAGACGACTGTTTAATCCATGTTTAAAAAAATTCCAGGGCTGTTCAAAATTTTGAACAGTCTTTTTTTTGTCATTAATTTGCCAAAAATCATGTATTAATGCCAAAAACGCTTGTTGTAATTACCGGCCCAACCGGAATTGGGAAAACCGAGGTGAGTATTAAGGTTGCCCGACATTTTAACGCAGAAATCGTCTCGGCCGACTCCCGGCAAATTTTTAAAGAACTCAACATCGGAACCGCTGTTCCATCGACAGAAGAGCTGGCGGCCATTCCGCATCATTTTATTCAAAGCCATTCGGTTGAAGAGAATTACAACGCCAGCCGTTACGAAACGGAGGCGCTGGAACTGATCGATAAGCTTTTTCAGCAAAGGGATGTTCTATTGCTGGTGGGCGGCTCAATGTTATACATCGACGCGATTTGTAAAGGCATTGATAGTATGCCCGATGCCGATCCCGAAGTTCGTGCTGCATTAAAAAAGCAGCTGGAAGAAGAAGGCTTGGAAAGCTTACGGCTGCAGTTAAAAACCCTCGATCCGGAATACTATAAAAAGGTCGATCTGAAAAATCCCAACCGAATTATTCACGCATTGGAGATTAGTATTCAAACCGGAAAACCGTACTCATCATTCCGTTCTGACACACCTAAGAAACGCCCTTTCCAAATCATAAAAATCGCGTTTAACTGCGATCGGCAGGTGTTGCACAACCGCATAAATTTAAGGGTAGATAAAATGATGGAAGCCGGTCTGGAAACAGAAGCCCGGAGCGTGTATCACAAAAAACATTTGAATTCGCTAAATACCGTGGGTTACCAGGAACTGTTCGCCTATTTTAACGGTGAAATTTCGCGCGAAAAAGCCATTGAGTTAATCAAACGAAACTCGCGGCGTTATGCGCGTAAACAAATTACCTGGTTTCGCCGCGATGAAAACGTAAAATGGTTTGAACCAACCAACACCCAAGAAATAATCGAGTGGATCGACACACAAATCAAGTAACATGGGCCAATTTATCATCCGCGTTTACGGACTGGTTATCAACGAAAAGAAAGAAATTTTGCTTTCCGACGAATTTGTGTTGAACACCAAAATGACCAAGTTTCCCGGTGGCGGGCTGGAATTTGGAGAAGGATTGATTGATGGCCTGAAACGAGAGTTTAAAGAAGAATGTAACGGACAGGAAATTGAGAATATCAGGCATTTTTACACCACCGACATTTATCAAAAGGCATTGTTTTTCGACAATGCTCAATTAATAAGCATTTACTACCTCGCAGAGCTGAAACAGCCGTTGAAATTCAAAATCTCGGAGAAAGCATTTGACTTTGAAATTGATGCCGGCGAAACACAAAGCTTTCGCTGGGAGAAATTAAAAGACCTGAAAGACGATGCTATTACTTTTCCAATTGATAAATTTGTTCTGAATAAACTGAAAACGACTTTTAACAAGTAACATGTTACTGCAAATTTAGCAGCCTTAGCTCTTCACAACGAAGTCAGAAAAATTACATGGCTCGTGGAGTACATCAACTGAAAGAAAAGAGAAGCAAAATTTATTCGGAGATGACAACTACAAATAAAAATAAGGCGCTTTTTCTCGACCGCGACGGAACCATTAACCTTGAAAAAAACTACGTTTTCCGCATTGAAGACTTTGAATTTACTCCGGGCATTTTCGAACTCATAAAAACCTACCAAAACAAGGGTTTTCTCTTATTCGTAATTACCAACCAATCAGGTATTGCACGAAAATATTATACCGAAACCGATTTTTTTCGTTTAAACAATTGGATGATCCGGCAGTTTCTGAAACAAGGGATAGAAATAACAAAAGTTTATCACTGCCCTCATCATCCTGAAATAACAGGAAAATGCAACTGCAGAAAACCCGAACCGGGAATGATTTTGCAGGCCATTCAGGAATTTAATATCGATCCTGTTAACTCAGTGTTGATAGGAGACAAAAAAAGAGATATTTTAGCCGGAGAAAAAGCAGGGATAGGAAAGAATTTATATATTCAAGACTTATTACAGACAGATATAGATTAAGGATCAGATAAAGGCAAAGTGCAACATTTTACAAAAGCAGAAATAAGGCATATTGAAGACCGCTACCAGGATTTTCTAAAAGTCATTAAAAATAAGTTTGATGAAGGGCGGCTGGCACGTATCGAGAAAGCATTCAGGTTCTCGAATGCAGCGCACCATGGCATAAAACGCAAATCGGGCGAACCATTTATTATTCATCCCATTGCAGTTGCCCGCATTGTTGCGGTTGATTTGGGATTGGGGGCCACCTCCATTGTTGCGGCCTTATTACACGATGTTGTTGAAGACACCGATTACCGTTTGTCCGACATTGAAAATATGTTTGGAACACGCGTATCGCGCATTGTTGACGGCTTAACCAAACTATCGGGCGACTTTGATGCCAAACATGCACTTACCCTGAAAAAAATGCTGATGACCCTTTCGGACGACGTAAGGGTTATTTTGATAAAAATTGCCGATCGTTTGCACAATATGCGCACGTTGGATTCGATGCCGGCGCACAAAAAAATAAAAATTGCCGGCGAAACACTTTTCCTGTATGTGCCACTGGCGCACCGCCTGGGGTTACACGCCATAAAAAGCGACCTGGAAGACCTCAGTTTTAAACACAAACATCCGGAAGAATACGAACAAATTCAATACCTGCTGCACAACCAGGAGGAAAAAAGGAATTACCTGGTAAACGAATTCACCAGTCCGATTATCGATAAACTGAAGGAAGAAGGAATTGATTGTAAGGTAGAACACCGGCTAAAAACAAGCTATTCCATCTGGCAAAAAATGCAGAAAAAAGCAGTAGCTTTTAATGAGGTTTACGACATTTTAGCCATCCGCATCATTATCAATTCGAAAAAAGGAATATCGGAAAAACGGCAGTGTTTTGATGTCCTCTCGATAGTTACCGACATTTACAAACCAAAACCCGATCGGATTCGCGACTGGATCACCATGCCAAAAGCCAACGGATACGAATCGTTACATGTTACCGTAATGGGGCCTCAGGGGCATTGGGTTGAAATTCAGATAAGAACTGACAGAATGGACGACGTGGCCGAACATGGCTTTGCTGCACATTATCGTTATAAAGACATTCGCAACTTTGAAAACGAACTGGATCCGTGGATTGAACGGATACGCGAATTGTTGCAAAGTTCCGATTCTGATGCCTTCGAATTCCTGGATGATTTTAAGCTTAACCTGTTCTCATCAGAGATAAATGTTTTTACTCCAAAAGGCGATATGTTTTCGTTGCCGCTGGGATCGACAGTTATCGATTTTGCCTACGAAATACACACCGAACTAGGCAATAAATGTATTGGTGCCAAAATAAATACCAAGCTGGTTCCTATCAGCCACATACTTGAGAATGGCGACCAAATTGAGATTCTGACCTCAGAGAACCAGTCGCCAAAACTGGAGTGGCTGAAATTTTCGGCATCGCCCAAAGCCAGAGGTAAAATAAAAAATGTGTTCAGGCTCGAAAAAAACAAACATACTGACCGGGGAAAAGAAATTATTGAAGAACTTTTTAAAAAAATAAACGCACCGTTTACTTCAAATAACCTGAAAAAATTAACAGCGCACTATAACCTTAACAACAAGGAACAATTGTATTCCGAAGTTGGGATGGGATTTCTTGAACTGGATGATGTGAAGGATATTATCGGCAAAAAATCGGAAAGCAAACTGGTAAAATACTGGAACATTACGTTTGGGTCGGGCAGTAAAAACAAGGAAAAAGAAGAAACGCCTGAAAACCAGAAAATCGATAAGAAAAAACCATTTCTGCTGCGCGAAAACCAGGACAATATTAAATTCTCGCTGGCAAAATGCTGCAACCCAATTCCCGGCGAACCGGTTGTTGGCTACCTTTCTACCGACGATCACGTAATTATTCATAAGGTAAAATGCCGCGAACTGGAAAAATTTATTGCCAACCAGGGCGAAAAAATCATTCAGGCCGAATGGACAAAATTCAAACGCCAGTCGTACCTTACCCGGCTACATTTACAAGGTTTCGACCGCCTGGGAATCGTAAACGAAGTAACAACGTTAATCTCTAAAGGACACAATATTAACATGCGTTCAGTAAAATTCGAAACGCACGATGGCATTTTTATGGGCGACCTGTTTTTATACATCCACAATACAAACGATTTAGACAACTTAATCAGCAAACTAAAAACAATTAAGGGTATCGACAGTGTAAATCGTGTAGAAAACCTTGAGGATTAATTTATATTCATTCTAAAAGAATAATTTTTTTTCCTATTTTTGGCCTATTTAAAATTGGTTTAATTATGAATAACCAGAAGACCAGAGAAACTGTGCGCAACATGTTTACCGAGTACCTTGAAAAGAACGGTCACCGGAAAACACCCGAAAGATTTGCAATACTCGACGAAATTTATTGTCGCGAAGGGCATTTCGACATTGAGTCGTTATACATCTCGATGAAGAACAATAACTACCGGGTAAGCCGCGCTACATTGTACAATACCATCGATTTGCTCCTCG
Organism: Draconibacterium orientale; assembly: GCF_900111425.1. Classification (NCBI taxonomy): domain Bacteria; kingdom Pseudomonadati; phylum Bacteroidota; class Bacteroidia; order Marinilabiliales; family Prolixibacteraceae; genus Draconibacterium; species Draconibacterium orientale. The sequence continues at coordinate 17,532 of NZ_FOHT01000018.1, forward strand.
ATTGTAAGCTGGTGGTAAAACACCAGTTTGGCAAAAACATTGCACAGTTCGAAAAGGCATTTGCAACACTTCAGCACGATCACCTGATCGACACAACAACTGGTACCGTTGTTGAGTTTTACGATCCCCGTATTCGCGAGATTATTGAAGATGCCTGCCAGAAAAACGATTTTAAATTGTCGCACCACACGCTTTATATCTACGGCGAAAGCACAAAAAAGGAATAAAGCGCTTAATTCTTAATAGATTATAAATTAAATGCAGGGTGCTGGTATTTTTATTGCAGAGCATAAAATATTTAGTACTTTTAACTGCTTAATTTGAAAGCCGTGAAAGGTTAATCTTGATCGATTAAGTTTTCGCGGTTTTGCATGTAAAATAAAAATCAAAACTCAAAATGAAGGTAGATGTATTGTTGGGCCTGCAATGGGGCGACGAGGGAAAAGGTAAAATTGTTGACGTATTTACTCCGGAGTACGATGTTATAGCTCGTTTTCAGGGAGGCCCAAACGCTGGCCACACCCTTGAATTCAACAATATTAAACATGTTTTACACACCATTCCTTCCGGTATTTTCCGCGAAAACAAAATCAATGTAATCGGTAACGGTGTTGTTATCGACCCAATCGTTTTCAGAAAAGAAATTGAGTCGTTGAGTAAAATCGGTGTCGATATCTCGAAAAACCTTTATATCTCGAAAAAGGCACACATGATTTTGCCAACGCATAAAATTTTGGATGCGGCATCGGAGCAGAAAAAAGGCGACACCAAAATTGGGTCTACCCTGAAAGGAATCGGACCTACTTATAAGGATAAAATTGGCCGCGATGGTTTGCGTGTTGGCGACCTGGTTCACGGTTTTGAAGAAAAATACACTGCACGAATCGACAACCACAAAGTAATGTTAAGCGAATTCTTTAAGTACGACTACGAAGCTTTGCTTAACGAATGCGAAAAAGAGTGGTTTGAAGGTGTTGAAGTGCTGAAATCATTCAACCTGGTTGACACCGAACACATGATTAACAATGCGTTAAAGGAAGGCAAATCAGTATTGGCAGAAGGAGCACAAGGAACATTGCTCGACATTGATTTCGGTTCGTATCCTTTTGTAACCAGCTCGAACACCATTTGTGCCGGAGCTTGTACCGGTTTAGGATTGGCGCCAAATGCCATTGGTAAAGTTTTCGGAATTTTTAAAGCCTACTGCACCCGCGTAGGAATGGGCCCTTTCCCTACCGAGCTTTTCGATGAAACAGGCGATAAACTGCGTACTGCCGGTAATGAGTTCGGATCGACAACCGGTCGTCCACGACGTTGTGGCTGGTTGGATTTGGTAGCATTAAAATACACGTGCATGTTGAATGGCGTTACCGAATTGATTATGATGAAAGCCGATGTGCTGGATGATTTCGACACCATTAAAGTTTGTGTGGGTTACGAAATTAATGGTGAAGTTGTTGAACATTTCCCATTTGAGTTAGACGACCAGGTTAAACCTGTTTACGTTGAACTTCCCGGCTGGAAAACTGATCTGACCAAAATTAAAGACCAGAATGAGTTCCCGGAAGAACTGAACAATTACATTAACTTTATTGAAGACGAAATGGGCATTCCTATTTCGCTTGCATCGGTTGGCCCAAACAGGGAACAAACAATTAGGCTCGAACAACAATAAGCAAAGATATTTTCGATCAAAAACGCTGTTCATTTATTTGAGCAGCGTTTTTTGTTTAACGGAGAATCTGATTCGTTAATACAAATCAACTTCCATTCATCCTCCGGCTTCCTTCGTCAGACACCTTCTTGGATCACATGAAATTTCTGGTGGAACATATTTTTTTTCATTTTCACTTTTTAACGATAAATGAACTCATAAGGAAGTCAATATATGGATTTAATAGGGCTTCATAACTCTTTCTACCCTTTTGTCTGTCGACATTTTCCCTTATGAAGGGAAAACAGTTTTTTAGGAACTGGAAGAGGATTTGGTGCTGCTATTACAGTTTCCTAACAACAGGCTCTCCTCGCGAGGAGAGCTCCCGATAGGGTGAGAGGTAATGCATATCTTATACTGTTGTTTAACTAAAAATTCTTCATTGAAGGAGAACAAAAAGGGATACAAAAAACGTTCACATTTTAATGTTTCCGACGATCAGAAAGGTCATGTTCAGTTACCCCTGGAGATTTATAAAAAAATTACAAAAATTTCTGTAACCATTCCCTTCTATTAAGTATCAAAAACAGACCTGTTTACAGTTTGTTATCCGTTTAACTGAACATAAACATTCAGCTAAATAATTAGTAGATCATTTAAATAGTCGTAATTCTTAATTATCTTTAAGCATCTCAGAGAGGGGGACAAAATGGGATCAATATTTAAGGAAACACTAGGGTTATATACCGATTTGTATGAGTTGACTATGGCTCAGGGCTACTTTTTTTGTAAAAAAAAGGATCAGCAAACTTCATTCGACTATTATTTCAGAACCAATCCGTATAAAGGAGGATTTACTGTTTTTGCGGGTTTACAGGATTTTATCGATGCCCTGAATGAATTCAGGTATTCGAAATCCGACCTGGCATTTCTAAAAGCAAACGGCTTCAAAGATGAGTTTCTGGAATACCTGCGCGATTTCAAATTTTCGGGAGATATTTACAGCGTAAAAGAAGGCGAGATTGTGTTTCCTAACGAACCAATTCTTTCGGTTGAAGGAAATATTATTGAATGCCAGTTGGTAGAAAGTATTTTGCTGAATATTCTGAATTTTGAATCGCTGATTGCCACAAAGGCTTATCGCATAAAACATATTGCAGGCGAAAAGTTATTTGCCGATTTCGGCCTGCGCCGTGCTCAGGATTTTGGGTCTATTCATGCCAGCCGGGCAGCGTGTATCGGTGGTGCATCATCCACATCGAACACGCTGGCCGGAAAAATATATGACATTCCGGTTAGCGGAACAATGGCACACAGCTGGGTACAAAGTTTCGATTCGGAACTGGAAGCCTTCAGAGCATTTGCAGAAACCAATCCCGACAATACCATTTTACTTGTCGACACTTACGACACGCTAAAATCGGGCGTGCCGAATGCCATTACCATTAGTCATGAAATGGCTGCAAGAGGCGAAAAACTAAAGGCCATTCGTTTGGATAGCGGAGATTTGGCTTACCTCAGCAAAAAAGCACGAAAACAACTTGACGACGCCGGGTTACATGACGTTCAGATTCTGGCATCGAACCAGCTGAACGAATACGTTATTAAAACGTTACTGCTCGATCAGAATGCGGCCATCGACGGTTTTGGAATCGGCACGGAAATGATTACCGGGAAAAGCGATGCTGCCCTGGATGGTGTTTACAAACTCACCGAGATTGACGGAGAACCAAAAATGAAATTCTCGGAAAATATTGAGAAAATTACTTTGCCCGGGAAAAAACAATTGGTTCGCTATTTTGATGAAGAAGGGAAGTTTTACCGCGACGGAATCTTTCTTCAGGATGAAAATCCCAAAGAAATTGACACCATATATCACCGTATTTATCCCGAAAAAAATACCGAAGTCTCGAAATTTAAATTCGAACTTATTCGCGAAAAAGTAGTTGAACAGGGAAACGTTCTGCTTCAACACAAAAGTCCGGTAGAAATACATAAATACCTTATAAGCCGCGCTGCTTTATTGCCCGACGAACATAAACGTTTTATCAGTCCACACTTGTATAAAGTTGGCATTTCAAACAAATTAATGGCCACCCGCAATGCTCTAACTCAAAAGTTAAGAACGTTACATTAATTTTTTATGACAGAAATTACACGACCGACACTTATTATTGACAAAGAAGTTTGCCTGCAAAACATTGAACGGATGGTGAAAAAAGCCGAGAAGTATAAACTTCGCTTGAGGCCGCATTTCAAAACCCACCAGGCAGCTAAAGTTGGTGAGTGGTTTAAACGTTTTGGGATCAACCAAATTACTGTTTCATCGGTACTAATGGCTGAATATTTTGCATCAAACGAGTGGAATGACATTACGCTCGCCTTTCCTTTAAATGTGTTGGAGATAAGCCGGATCAACCGTTTGGCAGCCACCATAAAACTTAATGTCCTGGTTGAAAACAAGGAAGCAGCAGAAGTGCTGGCCAATAAAGCTACCAACAAAATTGGCGTATATTTAAAAATCGATACCGGTTACAACCGCACCGGCATTCCGGCGGGAAGAACCGGCCGCATCGATTCAATCCTTGATATTTTGCGTAAAAACAGCAAACTCACTTTTAAGGGCTTTCTTACGCACACCGGCCATACCTACACGGCACTATCAACCAACGAAATATTCAGCAGCCATTTTGATGCCTTGTTAAAACTAAAGAAGTTAAAAAACAGGTATCATAAAAATTACCCGGGAATGGAACTGAGTATGGGCGACACTCCGTCTGCCAGCATTTGCGGAAATTTTGACGGGATAGACGAAATTCGTCCGGGCAACTTTGTTTTTTACGATTTGATGCAACATAACCTTGGTGTATGTGAAATTAGCGATATTGCTGTAAGAGTTGTGTGCCCCGTGGTGGCCAAACACGTTTCGCGGAATGAAATTGTAATATACGGAGGTGCAATTCATTTCTCGAAAGATACGCTGCAAAACACGGATGGCAAACAATTATATGGCCGCATAGTTATCCGCAACGGTGAAGAAAAAGTTCTGCTCGATACCAAAAATTACCTGTCGCGCCTGTCGCAGGAACACGGTATACTAAAAGTTACACCCAACCATTTCAAACAGATAAATGTGGGCGATTTGGTGGAAATTATTCCGGTTCACTCGTGCCTTACCGCAAATATGATGGGGCATATGATTACCACCGATGGCGAGCTGATTGAAATGATGCCAAAATATTAAAACAGAAAAGATTGGAACGCGAATTTTGCAGATTCTCGCTGCAAATACAATAAGACCAAAACTCGAAGCTGCCCAAAATAAAAAATCCGATTCGTTTTTGATCAAAATCATACGAATCGGATTTTATTTTTATTCTTAAGTAATAGTGATAGTATGACTTTGAGTCATGCTATCACTATTTATCTCTTCTAACCTGAATTTTTATTTTTCAGGAATAGCTTCCAGGGTGGCCACTAAAAATTCCCAGAATTTTTTAACCGTTTCAATATTTACCTTTTCATCGGGCGAGTGCGGGAAACGAATAGTGGGGCCAAACGAGATCATGTCCCAGTGCGGATAGTTTTGGGCCAGAATACCGCACTCCAAACCGGCATGAATGGCCCTGATTTTTGGCACTTTTCCCCATTTGTCGTTATACACGCTTTGCATGGTTTTTAAAATTGGCGATTCCATATTGGGTTTCCATCCCGGGTATGCCCCCGAGAGGGTTACCTCTCCCCCGGCCAGTTCAAACACCGCTTTCAGGCGTGTTCCCAATTCATCTTTTGCCGAATCAACCGAGCTGCGCATTAAACAACCTCCATTTATGGTTTTACTCGCTGCATCCGATTTCAGAATAGCCAGGTTGGTAGATGTTTCCACCAATCCTTTCATGCTGTCGCTCATGCGAATTACACCGTTCGGGCAGGCAACAACGGCTTTGGCTACGTTTTTCTGAGTGGCTTCATCGATCAGCGTTTCGGGCAATTCAGTTTGCTCAACGGCAATATCCAAATCAGGTTCGGTAGCGGCAAGTTCGGCTTTTACAGCATCGGCAATTTCATCAACCAAAGCAATAAAATCGGCCACTTTTGCCTCTTCAAGCACAACCACACCAAAGGCTTCGCGCGGAATGGCATTTCGCAAGCTACCGCCATCGATACTGGCCAAACGAACACCCAGTTCTTCGGCAGCATTCAAAATGCGGAAAAATGTTTTAATCGAGTTTCCGCGCCCCAGGATAATATCCATCCCCGAATGTCCACCTTTCATTCCGGTAACGCTTAACTGCAATGCCACAAAACCAAGCGGAACTTCTTCTTCGGTATAATTGAAAGTAATGTTTACATCTTCGCCACCGGCGCAGCCTACGTACAATTCGCCCTCGTCTTCCGAGTCGGTGTTAATCAGTATTTCGGCATCCAGCATTCCGGCTTTTAATCCATTGGCTCCGTCCATTCCGGTTTCTTCGGTAGCGGTAAGCAACACTTCAATTGGGCCGTGTTTTAAGGTTTTCGATGCCAAAACCGCCATTGCTGCCGACGAGCCAATACCATTATCGGCACCCAGTGTTGTTCCGTTGGCAGTTACCCAATCGCCATCAACAAAGGCCTCAATCGGATCGTTTTGAAAATTGTGAACCTTATCGCTGTTTTTCTGCGGAACCATATCGAGGTGCCCTTGCAGAACCACGGTTTTGCGGTTTTCCATACCCGGTGTTGCCGGCTTTTTTATAATTAAGTTTCCGGCTTCATCTTTGATGGTTTCCAAACCCAGTTTTTTACCAAAACTTACGGCCCAGTCCTGAATCTGCTCTTCATGGTTCGAAGGGCGCGGAATTTGGGTCATTTCAGAAAAAATCTCCCACACATTTTGTGGCTCGAGATGTTTAATTTCTTCACTCATAATAATGCGTTTTTTACTTCAGGTTAAATACCTGCAATTTTATCGAACAAAGTAAGCAACAATTGAAAAAACATTTTGTGCATTTTGGGCTTAAAAGTTTTTAAAAGAACCGAAAATTAGGCCGAAGAACAGAAAAGCTGATATGTTTCACCGAATTCTTTGAAGAATATTGATATTTTAGCGAGCTTTAGAAAAATAAAAGAAAAAGATATTATGAGTAGAGATGCAGATAAAGCCTTTTTTGGTCATCCAATAGGGCTTTCAACACTTTTTGCCAGTGAAATGTGGGAACGCTTTAGTTACTATGGAATGCGGGCCTTGCTGGTTCTTTTCCTTACAGCAACTTTTGCGTCGGGCGGATTTGAAATGGCAGAACTGGATGCCTTTACCATTTATGGTATTTTCACCGGTTTAGTTTATGTAACTCCGATTTTGGGTGGAATGCTGGCCGACAAAGTGCTGGGGCAGCGAAAATCGATTTACATTGGAGGTTTAACCATGGCTATCGGCCAGTTTCTGTTGGCTGCAAGTGCGTGGATGCATGGTTCTGATGCCAGTGTTGAATTCCGTCAAACCATATTTTATGCCGGATTGGGTATTTTGATTTTGGGTAATGGTTTCTTTAAACCCAACATCTCTACCATGGTGGGCGAATTGTATGATAATAACGACCCGCGCAAAGACGGTGGTTTTACCATCTTTTACATGGGTATCAACCTGGGAGCTTTCTTTTCGCCACTGGTAGCCGGAAAATTAGGCGAACAAGTGGCCTGGCAATATGGTTTCCTGGCCGCCGGTGTGGGAATGTTATTAGGTACTATATGGTTTTTTCTCCGTAGCCATACCCTTGGGCATATCGGAATGCCTCCGAAAGTAAAAGCCGAAAGAGTACGTTTAATCCTTAACGACTGGTTTAGCATCTTACTATATGTTGTTGGCATAGTTGGTTTAATTTTCGCGGTAATTTTAGGTTGGAGTGTTATCCCCGCAACGGTAAGCACTGCAATTATATGGATACTTGGTATTGGTGGAGTAATTGTTCTTACCACTACAATATTTAAGGGAACCAACGGCAAAGCGGAATGGTCGCGTGTTGGAGTAATCCTTGTTTTGGCCCTCTTCAATATTTTATTCTGGAGTGGATTTGAGCAAGCCGGAACGACCTTTAATATTTTTGCCCGCGACAATACACAACGAATGATTGGCAGCTGGGAGATCCCGGCAACATGGTTTCAAAGTATTAATGCCATTTGGATTGTAGCTTGTGCACCTCTATTCAGTGTGTTATGGCTAAAGCTCGACAAAATAAAACTGAACCCCAATACCCCAATGAAATTTGCGTGGGGATTAATTATGCTTTCGCTAGGTTTCGTGATTATGGCAATTGCCTTCGACAGATCAACCGGCGGAGATTCACTACGTTTGGTTAGCCCGCTATGGCTGATTGTGGTTTACCTGTTTCATACTTTTGGCGAGCTTTGCTTGTCGCCAATTGGACTATCAATGGTAACCAAACTGTCGCCACCAAAACTGGTTTCTACGATGATGGGAATTTGGTTTGGTTCTGTTGCAGCCGGAAACTTTGTGGCCTCGCAAATGAAAGCCATTTCGATACAACTGGAAAAAACCCTTGGAACAGAAATCCAGGTCTTTTGGTTGATCGCAATTCAGTCGGCAATTATTGCCTTGGTTGCAGTTGCTCTTTCGCCATGGCTGAAAAAGATGATGCACGGAATTAAATAAGAAATAAGCTATTTGAGAAAATATTGGAAGTACCCGGCTTTTTTAGTCGGGTATTTTTTTGCCTCTAAAACTGACTTAAAAGATATTACAGAAGGATCCGATCCTTATTATATTAAACCGATAAGGATCGGATCCCTGTTGAAACGATGTAAAACTCACTAACCGAAAAGAGTAAGCACAACTAATAACATATTCACATGCAGAGTTAAAAAATGCGTTACCATTTTACAAGCGCTAAGCGCATTTACGTCATACCAAAAGCTATTTATGGCGCTGAAAGCGTCGAATGTACAGAAGGATCCGATCCTTATTATTCTAAACCGATAAGGATCGGATCCCTTTATTACAAGCGCTAAGCGCATTTATGACATAAAAAAAATGAGTGCACTCTGCCAATAGCAGGCTTTTTACAGACCTCTTACAATAAAAAAAGCCCGGCTAAACAACCGGGCTTTGCATTCGTATATTTTTTACTTCTATTTTAACTGAACTGCTTTTATCGCTCCTGTTTCGGGGTGAAATTCGATGGAGTAATCACCACCCAGCAAATCTTCAGGCAGCGGAGCAATGGCCCCAAACTGCGCAATGGTTGCACGTGCCGTGGCCAGCTTATTCAGCTCGTAAATAACACTGATATTGGCCACTCCCGGCATGCGATAGTAAACTCCGTCGTAACCGGCATCGGGATTCTCCGACGCGGCCTCGGCCTGGTATTTTGCCAATAAACCGGCTACCGGCTCAAACTCCACCATAACAGGTTTTCCTGAAAGATCGCTGGCGGGAACAACACCGTTTTCATCCGAAATTCGGAAGATCACTGCATTCTTTTCGTTGGCTTCCGGCACATAATCAAAACTGTAGGTTTCGGTTTTAGTTGTGGTTCGGCCAACAAACAGTTTAATGTAATTCTGCTCGGTACGTTTTAGTTCTGCCAGACTCACCTCATAGGCTTTTCCATCGGGGTACTCGCCATCGATGCGGAGTGCTGCCAGATCATACTGATTCATGCGGCAATCGAGCACACGCTGCGCCGCTTCGGCTGCTTTTTGTTCCATACCCACAGCCGTAGGGCGAAAGTTATTGGTAGAATCTCCGGGAATTAAAAACGGTGTATCCGAGAAATAATCAAAGGAAAAACCATCGTCGAGATCCGGTTGCTGAAAGGTTTTATTGGATTGAACCAGCAACGGCATAGTAGCAGTTCCCGCGGAATTTATTCCGGCCAGGCAACCGTTGGGTGCCAGACTGATCGTTGCCGCAATATCGCCCATGGCTTTGTAAACCTGCTGCGGATCGGGCTCCGAAAAAGTTTCGATTTTAACCGAAGACACCGACCATTTTACCGATGCCCGGTTGCGAACATCTTTTATGCCTAGTAACTGTTGCGCATAGGCAGCATATGGTCCTGGTTCAAATTTCTCGCGAATGGCTTCAACATGTACCTTAATTCCGGTGCGTGGCAAAACGTAGGCAATCCCTTCAACATAGGCAGGAGCGATTCCGTCGTCGTCTTTCTTTTTGCGCTGGCCGAATGTCGGAACGACTATCATTACAGCAATTATCAAAGCTAAATACCTCATTGTTTAAATTGTTTTTTGGTAAAACCCAAAAGTATTAAAATTATTTTGAATGAAATTGATTAAACACAAAGACTCGAAGACACGAAGTTTTTTCACCGCAGAGACGCTAAGGCGCTGAGTTTTTTTTTTTCTTAGAAACAATACTATTGATTTGAACACAAAGACACAAAGACACAAAGTGCTTATTCATTAAAGCATTTTAGCATTCACGCATTAAAGCATTCTGCGTCCTTTCTGTAGTATAATTTTTTAACACGAAGACCCTAAGACACGAAGTTTTTTTCATCGCGGAGACGCTAAGGCGCTGAGTTTTTTTACTTAGAAACAATACTATTGATTTGAACACAAAGACACCAAGACTCAAAGTGCTTATTCATTAAAGCATTTTAGCATTCACGCATTTAAGCATTCTGCGTCCTTTCTGTAGTATAATTTTTTAATACGAAGACGCTAAGACACGAAGTTTTTTTTACCGCTGAGACGCTAAGGCGCTGAGTTTTTTTTTTCTTAGAAACAATACTATTGAATTAAACACAAAGACACCAAGACTCAAAGTGCTTATTCATTAAAGCATTTTAGCATTCACGCATTTAAGCATTTCTTTTCTCTCTTCTTTGTGGCTTCGTGTCCTCGTGTTTTGATTTTTCAGGAATCCGCGACTTCTTATCTTTGCAAACATGATACAATTTCCCGATCCAAACCAGGCCGACGACGATGGATTGCTGGCACAAGGTGGCGAGCTTTCGCCCGAGTTTTTACTGTCGGCTTACTGCCAGGGTGTTTTCCCGTGGTTTTGCGAGGGCGAACCTATTTTGTGGTGGTCGCCCAACCCGCGGATGGTACTCTTGCCACAGGATTTTAAACTCAAGAAAAGTTTACGGCAGGTCATCAACAAAAGAATTTTTGAATTGCAGATCGACACGGCTTTTCACGAAGTAATTACAGCGTGCAGTAAAACCAAACGCCGCCACGAAGATGAAACGTGGATTACCAACGACATTATCGACGGCTATGTACAACTGCATAAACTGGGCTATGCCCACTCTTTTGAAACCTGGTTTGAAGGAGAACTGGTAGGTGGACTCTACGGTCTTTCGCTGGGGAATTGTTTTTTTGGCGAGTCGATGTTTTTTACGAAAACCGATGTCAGTAAATTTGCCTTTTATCACCTGGTACAATTTGCCATGAAAAACAACTTTGCCTTTATCGATGCCCAGCAACCCACCGACCACCTGGCAAGTTTGGGCGCTAAATCCATTCCGCGAAAAGACTTTTTGGAAATGCTGGAGAAAGCGTTGCAACAAGAAACTTTACAGGGGAAATGGACGGACCTCATCAAACACTGATGCGAGGTTTCCTGGTAATGGTTAATTTCGATTATTCCTTTGTTTCCCTCTCGATGGCATCTACGGTGTACACACAACTATTTTAGGGGGCCTGCTTTACAATCGACTTTCTAATATGCGGCGCAAGGTAGGGTTGTATTTCAAAAACCGGAAGCAGTTGCGCCTTTGTCATTTTTCTCTTCTATCCCCGGGGCTGCGCTCCCTGCGGGGGCTTCCCCCGGGCTATTGATTACGCACCCTTGGTGCTTAAAGCCCCGAAGCGGGCGACAGGCAATAGCCCGGTGCGAGTGGCTGAGTTTACGAAGACACAAAGCGCCGGGTAAAAGATCGATAAAAAATCGTTCGGCGTCTAAATTTGATTAGAATTGGTCAGCTTGTTCCGAACGAAAAATCGTTACAGAATCATTTGAAAATGGGAATATTTAAGTTGTGTTTACACCGTAGCCCGATGCCAGGGAGGAACGACTGAAGCAAACGGAATGAAAGGATTATTGATGAAGGACGGAGGATTAGAAAGTTTAAGACCAATCCCCCTCAATCGCTCCCGAGGTTGCAATCGGCAGGGAGGATTTGGTAGTTTTTGACATAACCAATCCCCCTTTAGTTCCCCCTTCGCCAAGGGGGACGGCGCTTCGAAGTTCGTCCTCCTTTTTGAAAAGGAGGTGGGCGACGCAGTCGGTCGGAGGATTAATACGCTAAAAACCAATCCCCCTTAATCCTCCCGAAGTATTAATCGGGACAGAGGTTTTGGTAATTCCTTTACATAAACAATCCCCCTTTGATTCCCACTTCGCCAAGGGGGACGAAGCATCAGGACAGAGGATTCAGAGAAAAAGCGGAAGCTCATGGCTAAGCCGGAGAGAATTATCAGATTAAGTTTACCTTTGCGCCATGTCAGGAAAAAAGAAAAACCAGAAGAATATTCTCAGCAAGCTAAATATAACACAGCTTAACCCCATGCAGGAAGAGGCCAAACGTGCCATACATCAAGCCGATAACACGATATTACTGTCGCCCACCGGAACCGGAAAAACCCTGGCTTTTATGTTGCCGATTATTGCCGAACTCGATCCGGATTGTCCTTTTGTTCAGGTGCTTATTTTGGTTCCATCGCGCGAACTGGCCCTGCAAATCGAGCAGGTTACCCGCGATATGGGTACCGGTTACAAATGCAATGCTTTTTACGGCGGACGCAATTTTAGTAAAGACCGTATTGATTTAAACCGTCCGCCAGCCCTATTAATCGGTACGCCGGGACGGATTGCCGACCACCTGCGACGCGAAACGTTTTATACGCACAAAATAAAAACACTGGTGCTTGATGAGTTTGATAAATCGCTGGAAGTGGGTTTTGAGAAGGATATGAAAGACATTCTTTCTTTTCTTCCCGAAGTGGAGAAAAAGATTCTTACATCGGCCACGCACCGTGTTCGTATTCCCGAGTTTCTGGCGTTTAAAAATCCGCTAAGTGTTAATTACCTGAAAGATGAGATTCCGGAACTGGAGATAAAAACAATTGTTTCGCCCGAAAAAGATAAACTGGAAACACTGGTAAAGGCCTTGTGCCATTTGGGAAACCAACCCGGCATTATCTTTTGCAATTTTAAAGAATCGATCGATCGGGTGAGCACTTATCTTACCGAAAAAGGGATTAGCCACGGTACTTTTTATGGCGGCATGGAACAAACCGACCGCGAGCGGGTACTGATTAAATTCAGAAATGGCACCCACCGCCTGATTGTTGCCACCGACCTGGCAGCACGCGGGCTGGATATTCCCGAGTTAAAATTTATTCTGCACTACCACCTTCCCCTGCGTTTTCAGGAATTTACACACCGCAACGGCCGAACCGCACGTATGCACAGCGAAGGAACGGCCTATATTCTGAAATGGGAAGGCGAAGATTATCCTGAATTTATTCAACCCAACAAAATAGAGGAGCTGACAGAAGCCCCACTCCCCGCCCCCACAGCATGGAATACACTTTTTATTTCGGGCGGACGAAAGGATAAGATCTCGAAAGGCGACATTGCCGGATTATTCTTTAAACAAGGGAAACTGAACAAAGACGAATTGGGCGTTATCGAATTAAAACACGACTGCGCTTTTGTGGCCGTTCAAGCCGATAAAGTTGAGGAGGTAATTCAGGCCGTTAGTAATACCAAACTGAAGAACAAAAAAGTACGTATTTCGCTTATTTAATGCGTTACTTCCAAAATACCACAACCTGAGCTTTTGATAAGCACGAAAAGATTATCCGCCTTAACAAAATGAATCCGATCCTTCCTGATTGGATTGAAATTAATGATTGAGAAACGACTGAATAATCAGGGTAATTTGTTTGCTTCATACCGTTCAGGAAGTAAGAAACGGATAACAGTGATAAAAAATTACAAAGTGCCATGCTGTTTCATCCGGAATTATTTCTGTTAAATCCAAACAGATAAATAGTATATTAGTAAGCCGAAAAATAACCCGGAATAAAAATCACTTTTTAAATTTTAAAGCAATTTATTGGAAACTTGAAAATTTCAAACGGATGAAAAAACTTATTACCGCTCTATTACTATTAGCGTTTATTACAACTGCTGCCGTGCAGGCACAAACACCCGACATGCCAGGAAACAAAACCAGAGGAATTAAAATTGTAAACAAACTGCAAAAACCGGCTTCGGTTCAAAATTTTAATACGAAAGACCTTGCTGGTTATTTGTTGGTATATTTTAAAGACCAAACACAAAGCGCTTACATGGCTGTTAGCAGCGATGGATATACATTTACCGACCTTAACAATGGCGAGCCCATTTTTGATGGCACCAAACTGGCCGAACAAAAAGGCGTTCGCGACCCGCACATTACCCGTGCCCCTGATGGCGCCTTTTACCTGGCCATGACCGACCTGCATATTTTCGGGCAGCGTGCAGGCCACCGCGACACACCCTGGCAACGCCCCGAAGAAAAATACGGCTGGGGAAATAACCGCGCCATTGTGCTGATGAAATCCTACGACCTGATTCATTGGACTCATTCCGATTTTCGGGTTGATAAGGCTTTCCCCGAACTGGGTGATATCGACTGTTCATGGGCTCCGCAAACCATTTACGATCCGACAGCAAAAAAAATGATGGTGTACTTTACCATTCGGTATAACAATGCCAATGCAAACATGTACTATTCGTATGCCAACGAAGAATTTACCAGGCTTGAAACCACTCCGAAAATGATTACCGAATTGGGCGGAATAGATGGCGATATTACTAAACTTGGCGCTACCTACCACATGCATTATGTTTCGGGAGCTAAGATTTTGCACGCTGTTTCGGATAAAATAAATAAAGACTATGTGACCGAAACACGGCGCATCGACCCAGAAAGTAAACCCACCGAAGCTCCAAACGTTTTCAGACGTTTAGGTACTGATACTTATGTGCTGATGTATGATGTGTATGGTGGGCGCCCCAATAACATGGGGTTTAGCGAAACCAAAGATTTTGTTTCCTACACCAACATTGGCCATTTTAATGAAGGTGTAATGAAAACCATAGGTTTTGAACGACCGAAACACGGTGCGGTTAGCTACCTTACCAGCGACGAATTAAAGGCGATTACAGACTATTGGGGTGTGAATGTAAATACAAAATAAACAGGTATTCAGCAGGTTCGCAAATCGACCTGCTTCCTTTCGAATTTTGAAAAAACAAAAGATGCCATCCGAAACTGTATAAAACAGTAGGATGGCATCTTTTATTTAAATCCCCCGCCCCGATGCGATCGGGACACCCCTTTTGAAAAGGAGAACAAGCTCGAAGCTAGCGACTTGCAGCTTGTAGTATGATTACTCTTTCCACTCCGGCAAACGTCCCGGAGTCCATGGAGCATTCATCTTATTAAGTTCAGCTTCCAGGGCAGGAACTTCTTTCTCCACAATATTTTTCAAGGCTTCCAACACCTGCGGGAATTCGTCTTTCAGAATTTCGTAAGCCTGCTTTTCGGTGGTGGTAATTCCCGTTGTCGATCCCATGTGGGTGTAGGTAATATTACTCAACCGGTTGTTTAACGGCACCTGGGCCGGAGGAATTTCTTCCCAGCTTGCTCTGGCCGGCACACCATCCATTCTGAAGTTCAGCTCTTCCAAAGCCACACCAATTGCGCGGGCTTTATCCATTAACTCCTGACCGGCTCCCGGCGTAGCATAAATGGCTTGTTTTATTTTCTCCACCTTGGCTGTTGTTTCGCTAATCATACGGTTGGTTCCAACCACGGCCAGGGCCAGTTTATTCACTTTCTCGGCAAACTCAATATTTTCGTTGTAGTCGTCAGCCGGAAGTTCAGTATTGTTCAAACGCTTGCAGGTAAACGTAACCGGCTCAACCAGTTCGGTCAGCACTCCCTGGTGCCACAATTTCATGCCCACTTTGTAGGTCCCCGGCATTACCATAATGCCACGTCCGGCACCAGTTATCGGATCGTATTTATCGCGAATACGGGCGTTTGCCGTTGCCGCATAAGTCATATTCCAGCTCACACGGTTCACACCTTTTGAAGGCGCTTTTGTAAACTGATCGATTACATTTCCATCGTTATCGTAAATCGTAAATATCAGGTGCGTTTTTTCCTGCTGAGCTTCCAGTTGCAACTCGCGCCAGTTTGGTTGTGGAATTGGCTTTCCTTCTTTAAACAACTCTTTCTCTTCCTCTTTACGCAATTGCTTTTGTGTTTTGGGCACCTCGTTCAGGTAATAGGTAAAAGTTGCTCCGTACTCCGGATTTTTGGCTGTAAAATAAGTACTTCCCTGGTTGCTTTTGCCGCTGGTTTGAACAAACATCAGCGCATCTTTTATCGGGAAAATCGCAGCTTCGGTATTTTCAAGATCGGCAGAAATTTCGCGCAATGGGCTGTAATCATCAAGGATGTAAAAACCGCGGCCAAATGATGCTGCCACCAAATCGCTTTCGCGCTCCTGAATAGCAATATCAAATACGGCAATGGTTGGCATGCCCGATTTTAACTGCACCCAATTTGCCCCACCGTCAACGGTAAAAAAGATCCCAAATTCTGTTCCCACGAACAACAGCTCAGGACGAACAAAATCCTGTACAATGGTATGAACCGAGCCGTTTTCGGGAAGGTTGCCCGAGATGGAAGTCCATGTTTTTCCTTTGTCGGTACTTTTATATACGTACGGTTTAAAGTCGTCGCGTTTCAGGTTATCGAAAGTGGCATAAACCACATTCGCATCAAAACGGTCGGCACAAATGTCGCTAACAATAGTCAGCTCCGGCACTCCCTGAAAACTTTTTACCTGTGTCCAGCTTTCCCCATCCTCTGTAACCGAAATAATACCATCATCGGTTCCGGCATACAACAGGCCTTCCTGCAATTTCGATTCTTCGAGTGCCACAATAGTTCCCCACTGCGAAGTTGACACATCGCGAACCACCGCCTCTGCGGGCCAGTATTTCCCCATTACCGGAATTGATGTACGGTCGATTTGTGCAGTCAAATCATCGCTGATCACCTCCCAGGTGTTACCATGGTCGTCGCTACGAAAAACCTTGTTGGCCGCCATATACAAACGTGTTTTATTATGCGGACTGATCATCAATGGCGCATTCCAGTTCCATTTATAGGTTAGTTCTCCTTTACGTTCAATGGGTTTTATGCTTAGGCTTTCACCGCTTTTTTTATCGTAACGATACACATTTCCGTATTGGTATTCCGAATACACGATGTTTGGATTTCCGGGCTCCACTGCTCCCCAAAAACCATCGCCACCCAATGTTGGGAACCACTCGTCGTTGATCACACCATCGCTACTGGTATTCTGCGAAGGACCGCCCATTGAGTTGTTATCCTGGGTTCCGCCGTACACATTGTAAAACGGCTCGGCATCATCAAGGTAAACGCGGTAAAACTGCGTAATTGGCAGGTTTTCTTTAAAATCGAAAGTTGTTCCGTTATCCCAGGTTTCGTAAATACCACCGTCGCCACCAATGATAAAATGCCCGGTATCTGTTGGGTCGATCCAAATGGCATGGTCATCAACGTGGCGTCCTGAATTGGAGAATCTGTTCCATGTTTTCCCGCCGTCAGTGGTATAAAACGAATAAGTTTCGGTTGAATATACCTTATCGCGGTTAACCGGATCGCAAACAATTTCGTTGTAATACTGGCCACTTGAATGATGATCGCTCATTTTCTCCCAGCTTTCGCCTTTATCCGTGGAGCGGAAAAAACCACCTTTATCTTCAGCAGCTTCCACAATCAGATAGACGTAATTCGGATCAACCGGCGATACATCAATTCCCATTCCGCCAATATCAACCGAAGGCAATCCTTTCATGATCTTGCGCCAGTTTTCGCCCCCATCGGTACTTTTATATACGGCCGATTCAGGACCGCCACCAATTTTCGTGAAGGATGTGCGGCGGCGCTGCTCCGATGTGGCGTACATAATATCAGGATTGGAAGGATCGATCACCACATTATTAACACCGGTATTTTCGCTAATCTCCAGCACTTTGTTCCATGTTTCGCCGCCGTCGGTACTTTTGTACAGGCCACGCTCCTCGCCCGGCCCCCATGCCGATCCTTCAGCAGCCACAAAAACAACATCAGAGTTGCGCGGATCGATAACGATTCCACCAATCTGGCGGCTCTCTTTCAGTCCCATGTTTTTGAAAGATTTACCACCGTCGAGCGATTTATAAACGCCATCGCCATAACCCAGCGCACGCTGGTGGTTGTTCTCTCCGGTACCTACCCAAACCACATTTGAGTTGTTCGGATCGAGCTCCACCACAGCTATTGAATATGCCCCGTAGTTATCGAAGATCGGATTCCATGTAGTACCGTTATTCGTGGTTTTCCAAACGTTACCCGAAGCCACAGCTACGTAGTATTCTTTATGATTGTTCGGGTTTACGGCAAAATCAGCAATGCGGCCGCTTGCCCATGCCGGACCAATACTTCGCCATTTCAGGCCACTAACCAGCTCCGAATTAACAAATGGCTTTTCTTCTTCTTTTTTCTCCTCTTCCTTATTTTTCGAGAAGGCTACTGTTGAAATTAAAAATACAGCAGTTAAAACCAGTGCGAGTTTTTTCATAAAATAGTTATTTGAATTTTCGATGTCATCAGTATGAAACAGTGGGCGAACATTACGCGAAATGCCCATTTAATCGGCTTTATTTTCGCATTGCCCTTAGGTTTAGTTTTCCTGAGCTGAAAATAATAAATATAAACTTTGTGAAAAAGAAATAAGTCACAAACCTCGCACGATAGTTATTTCGGAGAAGCCATAACTTAACTATTTCCTTTAAAGGATGAAATCCGGAGGATAAAATGCTTGCGAGCGAAAGTTTTGCTTAAAAATTAAGTACGCCTTTCAGGTTTTTATAACCGGTTTTGCTGACTTTCAATTTTGTTTTGTCGTGCAGAATAACAATATACGATTCCTTTTCGTATTGCTGAATTTCGGCAATCTCATCCACCTTTACAATGTAACTGCGGTGAATACGCACAAAGTTTTTCGGATTTAAAGCGTTCTCGAAATACTTCATAGTTTTTTGTTTCATCCAGCGGCCTTCGGTCGTGTAAATCATTACATAATCGTCCATCGATTCAATGTAACGCACGGCGTCAACCGGAGCGATATGAATTTTATGACGGTCTTTCACCACAATACGATCGAGGTATTCGTCTTTCGGGAAATCGCTAACTTTTTCGGCTACGTCCGACTCTTTTCCGTCGGTTTGAATGCGCTCCAGAACTTTCTGAATGGCCTCATCCAAACGGTCTTTCGAGTAAGGTTTTAGCAGGTAATCGGCCGCGTTAAAATCGAAAGCCTTTAACGCATACTGATCGTAGGCCGTTGCAAATATAATTTGTGGTTTATGCTCGAGCAGTTCCAACAGCTCAAAACCGGTGATCTTTGGCATTTGAATATCAAGAAAAACCAGGTCGGGCTTCAGTTCGTTAATTTGTTTTACGCCTTCGAAGCCGTTTTCACACTCGGCAATCAGTTCAACTGCCTCGTTATCGGCCAAAAACGATTTCATCAGGTTACGGGCCAGCTCTTCATCTTCAACTATAATGGTGCGCAATTTTTCAGTCATGGTTTACAATTTTTGAGGAATGGTTAAAGTTACGGTAAATTCGTTTTGTTTATCTTCAATTTTCAGCAAATGCGGGTTTCCGTAGATTACCTGCAAGCGGTCGCGGATATTACGCAACCCGATTCCCTCGCCTTTTTTGCTTACTACATTTTTATCGTAAGTATTGCTGATGGTTACTACCAGCTTATCGTCGTTGCACCGGCAATGGGTAATTACATCGATGGTTTCGGTGGCTTCGTACACGCCGTATTTTATAGCATTTTCATACAATGGCTGCAGAATCATATTCGGGATTTCTGCTTTCAAACACCCCTCTTCAACCGCAAAAACAGGGTTCAGCTTTTTCCCGAAACGTACCTTTTCAATTTTCAGGTAAAGCTTGTTATTATCAATTTCCTGCTGAACGGTTACTGTTTCGCGTTGGTCGTGTTTCAGGGAATAACGCATCAGCTGCGACAGGTTGATCACCATTTCCTGTGCTTTTGCCGGGTCGGTCATGGTAAGCGAAGAAATGCTGTTCAAACTGTTAAACAAAAAGTGCGGATTAATCTGCGATTTTAAAGCGTGCAGTTCGGCCTCTTTTACCAGTGCTTTTAGTTTTGTTTCGTTTTTGGTTTTTTCTTTAAACGCCAGGTAATAATTTACGGCATAGAAAAATACCACGTTAAACGTGTATAGCAAATACCCGTTATAAAGCCCGGTAAACAGATAATTATGATCTTCCTGCAACTGCCCCGGATTTATGAGTTTTGTAATTACCGTACCAATATATAGCCAAATTAAAACAATAATGGTGGCAGCAATAACATGAGCCAGGATTACACGGCCAACACTGTTATCTTCGAGGGTACTGAATTTTATGACATACCAAATGGAAATTCCCAAAAATCCGAAAAGGATGATGTAAGCAAAACGGTCGGTCATGGCAGTTATAAAATCGCTTTCGCCAACCGAAACAACCACTAAAACCATTACCACTGCCAGTATTAACCAAAACGCCACATACGAAATGGCCAACCGCGGAGATTTTATAAAGGGATGCCTAAAATCCATTCTATAAGTATTTGATCTCTACGCCTCCAAAGGCTGCAAAACCTTTTATTACCAGTGTTTTCGATGGATCGGGAACGATTTGATTCAACGAAGCACCGCGTTTGTCGGTGTAACCACCAAAAATAGCTGTTACTTCGTTTCTAACCGTCCAGTCGGGGGGCACTTTAAAACCACAACCACCAAATAAAGCCAGCGTATCGATAACTGCACCATTGGCCGAAAGTTTTGCCTGACGCAGATCGTACTCCGTTCCGCCAAAAACAGAAGTGGTTTTTCCGCCCAGAAAATTCTGCGAGTTCACATACACTTCGCGGCCACCAAAAATTACAAAATCATCGAAATAATCAATGCCTTTTTGTTCTCCTGTTGTAAAATTCGGAGGCTCGGTTGTACTTCGTCTTCCTGAATGCGTAATCAGAATAGCCACACCAATACCAATTATTAATGCCGGCCAGCCTATTCGTCGTAATTCATAAGGAATATGTGCCACCTCGGGAATCAAAAAGAAACCGCCTATTACAATTAAAATTGTTCCGGTGGTTTTGTTCCCTCCAATTATGGAGAATACCCCAATTCCGATAAGCAACATTTGCCACGAAATCAGAATATCATTCCAAAAAGATGGAATAAGATCGAGGCGCTCGAAAATCCACAATGAACCTACCACAATTAGAAATAAGCCAAGAATGGCTCTTCTGTTTGTATTCTCCGGTTTATTATCCATGATTAAAGTTTTAACTGTCCTAAAATATTGATTATCCTCTAAACACTGTTCATTTTTTAGCAGATTTACGTTCTTTTACTGCTACGGGCTAAAACAAACGTGCGATTAACCCAATTCCCAAAGCAATTAATAGAATTGGGAAAAGAAACACAATTGCCGCACCTGAAATGAAAATCAGTTTTGGCAATAAAAACAGGCCACCAATAATCAACAGTACCACACCGCCTGATCGTTTGCCGGCCATTAATATGGCTCCTATAATTATAAGAATAACAGGCCATGAAAAAACAAAATGCCCAATACTGTGAAAGGCACTCCTTACCGGGCTAAAGATATCGTGAAAGTTAAAAAACGGGAAATCAAAAAAGAAACCGCTTTGTTTTAGTAGCCATACCAAACCAATACCGATTAAAACCAAAGCTAATACTTCGTTTGAGTTTTCTTTTTTCTGTGTTCTTTCCGGTGGCACTTTTTCCATGATACTGTTTTTTTGTATTTACACATCAAAAGTAAAAATCGCAAGGCGGCCAAACAGTTTACATTCGGTTAACAAAGGTTATGAATCGGTAAATGGGTAAATGTTGGTATTAACGGAAACGCGATGCACAAGGTGTTTTGCTGATAAACTCCATCAACCGATGCATTAAAAAAGGTTGTTCTCAATGTGAAAACAACCTTTTGCTATTTTATTTCTTTTGTGCTTTTGCCCACGAATCGCGCAATGGAACCGTTCGGTTAAACACCGGAAGTTCGGGTGTTGAATCCGGATCCATGTTAAAATAGCCCATTCGCTCAAACTGAAAATGATCAAGCGGTTTGGCCGTTTTTACAAATGGCTCCAGGTAACAGTTATCCAGCACTTTTAACGAATCAGGATTCATAAATTCTTTAAAATCTACCTCCTTGTGTCCATCCGGTTCTTCGTCGGTGAACAAACGGTCGTACAAGCGCACTTCAGATTTTACAGCGTGTTTAGCCGACACCCAATGTACCACACCTTTCACTTTTCTGCCATCGGAAGATTTACCTCCTTTCGACTCGGGATCGTAGGTACAGTGCAACTCAACGATTTTGCCGTTTTCGTCTTTAATAACTTCGTTACATTTTATCAGGTAACCGTAGCGCAAACGTACTTCGCGGTCGGGCCCCAAACGGAAGAACTTACGTGGAGGATCTTCCATAAAGTCGCTTTGCTCGATGTAAACCTCGCGCGAGAATGGTACATCGCGGCGCCCCATCGACTCATCTTCAGGGTTGTTTACCGCACTTAATATTTCTTCTTTATCCTCAGGATAATTGGTAATTACCACTTTTAACGGATCGAGCACACCCATTACACGTTGTGCTATTTTGTTCAGGTGATCGCGCACGCTGAATTCGAGCAACGAAACATCGGTTGTTCCATCCACTTTGGTAACCCCGATTTTATCCGAGAAATTACGAATCGACTCCGGCGTATAACCACGTCGGCGTAAACCCGAAATAGTTGGCATCCGCGGATCGTCCCAGCCCCGAACGTGATTGTCTTTCACCAACTCCAGCAATTTACGCTTGCTCATTACGGTATAGGTAAGATTCAAACGCGAAAACTCAATCTGGCGCGGACGGTAATCCGAATCTTTTAACTGATCAACAAACCAATCGTACAGCGGACGGTGCACCTCGAACTCCAGGGTACAAATTGAATGAGTAATTCCTTCCCAATAGTCGCACTGACCATGGGCAAAATCGTACATCGGATACACACACCACTTGTTTCCGGTGCGGTGATGTTCGGCTTTCATAATCCGGTAAATAATCGGATCGCGCATGTGCATATTTGGCGATGCCATATCTATTTTTGCACGCAACACTTTTTCGCCTTCGTTGAATTCGCCCATTGTCATTCGCTCAAATAAATCGAGATTTGTTTGCACTGAACGATTTCTGAACGGACTTTCAATACCGGGTTTCTGCGGCGTTCCTTTTTGCTCGCTTATGGTTTCTGCATTCTGATCATCGACATAAGCTTTGCCTTCTTCAATCAGTTTAACGGCAAAAGCATGTAGTTTCGGAAAATTATCGGATGCGTAATACAAACGATCATCCCAGTCGAATCCCAGCCAACGCACATCTTCCATAATCGATTCAACATATTCTGTTTCCTCTTTTGATGGGTTAGTATCGTCGAAACGAAGGTTTGTTTTTCCTCCGTATTTTTGTGCCAACCCGAAATTTAAACAGATTGATTTAGCGTGGCCAATGTGCAAATAACCATTTGGCTCGGGCGGAAAGCGTGTATGTACACGTTTTTCATTTTTTCCTGCGGCCAGATCGGCATCGATTTGTGCATGAATGAAGTTGGCCTTTTTAGGCGCTTCTGCATTTGTGTTGGTATTTTTTTCTGCCATTTTCTTGAATTACCCCTATTGAATAAGATCACAAAATTAAAAAATGATTTGTGAGTACACTTAACACCTCTTCAAATTATTACTTTTGTTGCAATAATTTTAATTCAGAATGGGAGTAATTGAGATAGAGGGAATGAAATTTTATGCCTACCACGGGCATTTTGCTGCCGAACAAATTGTTGGCAACCACTTTGAAGTTTATCTGCGACTGGAAACAAACTGCGACGCTGCAGCCAAAAGCGACAATTTAGATGATGCATTGAATTACCAGGCCGTTTACGAAACCGTAAAAGAGGTGATGCAAACAAAATCGGCCTTATTGGAAAATGTAAGCAAACGAATTCTTGACACCCTTTACGACCGCTTTCCGGCAATTGATAAAGCGCGCGTTAAAATCTCGAAAATGAATCCGCCAATGGGAGGAGAAATGGAACGGGTAAGCGTGACGCTGGAGCGATAATTTATCACCACTGTTTGCAGAATTTCATCCGGAGCAGAGTTGAAGGATGGAAGAACTGAGCTATTAAATGCGATAATGCTTTAATGCTTTAATTTAAAAAAACTCGAAGCTTGTAGCTAGTAGCTTGCAACTTAAATAACTTCATGTTATTAAATATTTAATCTCCAGCCGAATACTGATATTTATCAAATTATTCGAACTTCTTTTTCGTATTTTCGAAAAAAATAATTCAACCTGATACTGATGTTTTATAGTTCGACTAATTTAAACGAAGGAAAGTGCCGAAAATCGTGCGCTACCGAAAAGAAGCGAGAGCTTCATGAGGGAAATAATCCAAAATCGACAGACGCCGGTTGGCAGGTAGGTGCCAGCGACTTACATGTGAATGCAAATTGGCAAAATCGCAGAAAATAACACGATTTTATTTTTTGTGTTGCGAGAACTGCAAAATTTTATATTTTTGCAGTCCGAAAGCGTACAAGGTTCCTTGGCCGAGTGGCTAGGCAGCGGTCTGCAAAACCGTGTACGGCGGTTCGACTCCGCCAGGAACCTCAACAAAAGAGAGCAATAAAGGCTCTCTTTTTTTATTTTCAAGCAATCGATTCCTTTAGCTTTATTAGCTTCCACCTATTCCAAAGATTATTTTATCAGAGCCACTTCCCCATTTTCTTTGTAATTAATTCTTAGTAAATTTGAAGGAATAGCGTTTTTGCAAAAAATATTTCACGCGGAGTTCGAAACAATACCGAATTCTGCAAGAAATTTAAATCTTATTAAACCATCTGCAATGAAAGCGAAAATCGAATTTACTTTAAACGGAAAGGATGTTTCAGTAGAACTTGAAGAATCGAAAAAACTTCTTTGGGTTTTGCGAACACATTTTAACCTGACCGGCACCAAATATGGTTGCGGCGAGGGGTATTGCGGCGCCTGCACCGTACTCATCAACAACTCGGCAACCCGGTCGTGTGCTACCACCATTGGCGAAGTAGCCGGCAAAAATGTGATCACAATTGAAGGACTGGCACAGGGCGAAAAGCTGCATCCGGTACAGCAGGCATTTGCCGACCATGATGCGCTGCAATGTGGCTACTGCACTCCGGGCATGATTATGAATGCCGTGGGATTACTAAACGACCAGCCAAAGCCGAGCCGGGAAGATATTATTTTGGGAATGGAAGACAACCTTTGCCGTTGTGGTGCGCACAACAGAATCCTGGATGCGATTGAAGCCGCTGCAAACGAAATGCAAAACGGCAAGTGATTCAGCTTTTAAGTATTCAAAACCTAAAAAAAAGAACAACATGGATAAGTCAAAAGATATTCAGGATTATATAGAAGGACACACTCCAACCAACACCATAAAACGCCGGAACTTTATTCGTTTACTTGGCGGAGGCATTTACGTTTTCTTTCATGCCGGAGCGGCACTAAAACTTATGGCGGCGGAAGCAGATCAGCGCCGGTTGCCGGATGATTTTAATGCATTTCTACGCATACACGAAAATGGAAAAGTATCGTGTTATACAGGAAAAATTGAAATGGGGCAAGGAGCAAACACCGGCCTGGCCATGATGCTGGCCGACGAACTTGATGTAGCCTACGAAAATGTAGAAATGGTAATGGGCGACACCGACCTCTGTCCCTGGGATATGGGAACTTTTGGTTCGCTGACTACAAGGATGTTTGGGCCTTCGATGTTGGCTGCAGCGGCAGAAGCCCGGACAGTATTGCTGGAACTGGCTGCCGAAAAACTGGGTACCGACGTCGATAATCTGGATGTTAAGAAAGGAGTGGTTTTTAATCGTCAGGATCAAAGTGAAAAGATTACATATGCTCAACTTACCAATGGCCAACGGATAGAACGTGTTGCTAAAAACGAATCTACCGTTAAAGATTATTCGAAATACAAAATAATGGGTAAGCCGAAATTCCGTGCCGACAGTCTGGAAAAAGTTACCGGAAAGGCCAAATATTCAGGTGACATGCGCTTGCCGGGAATGCTTTATGCCCGTTTGTTACGCCCGCCATCACACGGTGCAAAATTGATCTCAGTGGATACGGCGGAGGCTGAAAAAGTAGAAGGAGTACAAATTGTAAGAGATGGCGATCTGGTGGCCGCTTTGCATAAAGATCCGGAAATGGCAGAAAAAGCACGAGACTTGTTTCGCGCGAAATTTGAGGAGGCAGACAAGCCGGTGAGCAACGATAACCTTTTCGACTACCTGAATGAACGTGCTCCGGAAGGAAATGTAAATATTAACGAGGGAGACTTATCAAAAGGAGAAGAACTGGCGACTTCAGTTTTTAATAATGAATTTCATGACGGGTATGTTGCCCACTCGCCCATGGAACCACACACTGCAATGGCTTATTTCGACGGCGATAAAATGACCGTTTGGGCCGGAACTCAAACACCGTTTCCGGCACAATCAAATATTGCGCGGATATTGGGAATGGAAGAGGATAAAGTTAGAGTAAAACCTCCTTATCTGGGAGGTGGTTTTGGTGGAAAATCTGACCACGGGCAAGCCGTTGAAGCTGCAAAACTGGCCAAACTAACCGGCAAACCGATTATGGTAGACTGGAGCCGCGAGGAAGAGTTTTTCTATGATACATTTCGTCCGGCTGCTATCGTAAAAATAAACTCCGGAATCGATGATGCCGGTAAAATTAACTTCTGGGATTACCACGTTTATTATGCCGGCGACCGCGGCTCGGAAACCCTGTATGATGTACCTCATCAGAAAAGAACGGTTTACGGACGTGGATGGACGGCCCCGGGAATACATCCTTTCGACACGGGAGCGTGGCGCGGACCGGGAAACAGTACCAATACCTTTGCCCGCGAAACACAGGTGGATATTATGGCAGCCAAAGCCGGAATCGATCCGGTTGAGTTCAGGCTAAAAAACCTAAAAGACCAACGTGCCATTGATGTGCTGGAAGCGGTGGCAGAAATGGCCGACTGGAAACCGGGACAATCACCATCGGGAAGAGGTTTCGGCGTTGCAATTGGTTCCGATGCCGGAACTTATGTAGCGCACATTGCCAAAGTGGATGTAAACAAAGAAACCGGTGAGGTAAAAGTGCTAAAAGTTTGGGTGGCACAGGAAATGGGATTTTGTGTAAATCCACAAGGTGCAACCATTCAGATGGAAGGCTGCATAAACATGGGGCTGGGTTATTCCCTGAAAGAGTTTATTGAGTTTGAAGGCGGAAAAGTAAAAACTAAAAATTTCGACACTTATGAAATTCCGCGGTTTTCGTGGATACCGGAAATGGAAACTAAAATTTTGCAAAGAAACGCGCCTCCTCAAGGAGGTGGAGAACCTGCAATAGTTTGTATGGGGGCCGTAATCGGAAATGCCATTTATGATCAGACGGGAGCCCGGTTACTCGAAATGGCAATGACTCCTGCAAAAGTAATTCAGGCTTTAAAAAATGTATAAACATCACGTATTACTATCCCCCCCGATAGTGCTTTGACACTTTTAAATAAAATCAACCACAAGACATGGATTCCAGTTCTTTAAAACCTGGAATCCTTTTTTTATCCGTATTGCTTCTTTTCGCATATTTGTAATCATTAAAAAATGTTGTTGTGATTCGGTCCAGCTAAAAAATCCGAAACACCTGCAATTAAAACAGACATCGTTTCAATGAAGATCGCTCGCATAATTCTATTCTCGCCGCTCGCTTTCATCAGGCTTTTGCTGGTACTTTTTATGAGTGCCTACGTTACCATAATCGGTTGGTTTTGGCTAAAAACGAAAGGCTTTAACCGAAACCTGCAACATTGGGTGGCCGGCACCTGGGGGCGTGCCATTCTTTTTGTTTGCGGGATAAAAGTGGATAAAAACGAAATCCCGCAATCGGGCAATTATATTCTGATGCCCAATCACCGGAGTTACATCGATATTTTTATTGTTGCTGCCATGACACCCGCTGCCATGGTGGGAAAAGCGGAAATAGCAAAATGGCCTTTTGTGGCTTTAGGAGCACGCGTTACCAATTCTATTCTTGTTGACCGAAAGAATCAGAAAAGCCTTCTGCTAACAATGAAAAAAATAAAAGAATCGGTTAACAGCGGCATTCCGGTAATCCTTTTCCCCGAAGGAACAACCTACAAAGGACCGCTAACCAAGAAATTTAAAAACGGGAGCTTTAAAATTGCTGCCGACGGAAATATCCCGGTTATACCAATGGCAATTGATTTTAAGGATGTGAATGATGCCTGGGTTGATAAAGACACTTTTGTGGGGCATTTTTTCCGGCAGTTGGGGAAACCGTTTACCCATGTTACCATCCGTTATGGCGAACCGATTATAAACAACGATCACAAACAGTTGCAGGAAAAGACAAAAGAGCAAATTGAAACGATGCTAAAAGCTATTCAATCAGCTTAGTTTTTTTTTTACGTTGAAACCAGTAATACATCGGAATACCCGACAGAGCTGTTAAAACAGCGATGCTCGACTCAACAGGACGTTCAAAATACGCAAGAACCAAAATTGCGGTACTCACTACAATAAAAAATAACTGTACATACGGATACCCCGGCAAACGCAATTGCTGATGTGTCGATCGCCGCAATTTAATATTACCGGCCACTGCGACTATTGGGAATATTCCCAAAGAGAATCCCATGTACGTCAGAATCTGCTCGAAAGTTCCCGATAAAACCAACACAATAGCAATAACTGCCTGCAAAAAAATGGCGTTTGATGGAACTTTATGCTTCCTGTTTATCCGGGCAATTGATTCAAAAAACAAACCATCGCTGGCCATTTTATAATAAACCCGTGGCCCCAGAATAATAAACGCACTTAATGATGAAAAAAGCGCAAAGGAAATAAGCAACGAAATTATGGTTTCGGCAGTTGCACCAAAAGCCAGTCCGGCTGCCAAACCACCAATCTCCGGTTCATTCCGCATTTGCGATGCCGGCACTGCATACACAAAAAACAGGTTCAGTAGTATATATAAAACCGTTACCGTTAATGTTGAAATGAGTAAAGAACGTGGAATTACTTTGCGTGGGGTCCGAATTTCGGAGCCAATGTATGTTGCCGAGTTCCAACCGCTATAGGCAAACATGATAAACATCAGCGACAGTCCAAGCGCTTTCCAGTTATCAAACGAAAACTGAAATGTTTTTACCGATCGTACATTTTGCATACTTCCTTCGCCTAAAAGCAAACCGGCCACAATCAATCCGATCACCAAAAGTATTTTTAGCACGGTGAGGCCGTTTTGTACCCTGGCACCCAGCACAATCCCACGCGAATGCACAAAACTAAATCCCACAATTACCAGAATTGCCATACAGCGACTAAAGTTTTCCACGCTGAGGATTTCATTCAGCATCAGCCAGTTTTGTAATTGAGGAAAAGCCCAGATAAAGTATTTGGCAAAACCGATTGCCGATGCGGCAATGGGAGCCGAAAAACCAACGATTAAAGAAAGCCAGCCACTTAAAAAACCCAGCAGTGGCGAATACAGTTTTGAGATAAATACATATTCGCCTCCGGCTTCGGGGAAAGCGGCCCCCAACTCTCCAAAGGAAATAGCTCCGCACAAGGCTACCAAACCGCCAATTCCCCACAAAATCAGCATAACAACAGGATTCTGCAAAAATCCCATCAAATAACCGGTTGTAGTAAAAATTCCGGCACCAATAATATTGGCAATAACAATATTTGTTACCGGAAATAAGCCAAGTCGGCGCTCCAGTTTCTTTTGCAAACTATGCAATATGCTTTATTTTACTTTTTAAAACTCTTTGATATACCAGCCCGACTTGATTCGTCGATACTTGTTTCATAGGTATCCAGGTTTTCAACATAGCGCAAAAACTCGCCAATGCCATTCACCCGCGTAGCAGTGTTATGTGCAGTAAAGCACCCTCCCTTTTCTAATTTTGGGTCCATAGCGATAAAATAGTTTTTGTACCAGTATTTATCGGCATCGCAAAACACAAAATCATATTCTCCATTTAAAGCAGGAACCAACTCATGTGCGTCGGCAAGTCTAACATCAATATATTTTGTTACACCGGCTTTTCGGAAGTTTGCCTTTGCTTGCAGATAACGCGTTTTGTCAATTTCTATGGTAGTCAGCTTCCCGCCTGTTTTACTCAGAGCCCACGCAATCCAAATGGCCGAATGACCTGTTGATGTACCAATTTCAACAGCCGATGTATAACCATTTTTGATGATTATATCGTAAAGAATCTTGCCATCCGACAAAGGGACATTCATATCCTGCCATTCGCTGGCATTTTTCTCCAAAAAACTTTTTACTTTTTTATCGAGGGAATTTTCTGTTTCGGGATACTGACCACAGGCAGTAAAAAACATTAAAACGCCCAAAACACTTAGCATAAACAGTCGGTACTTCATTATCGTAAATTGAAATCAATATTGGCTTAAACGCAACCAAGATAATAAATTCTGATTGAAATAATTTAGGTTTTGTATTTTCAACCTATTCCATAATTTGTGTCACTTTCGTGAAAACGTCGTGAAACCGGCTTCATTCAACTTATCGAATTAAACAGTTGTGTTTTCGATAACCAAGTATTAAATAATCTAAATTCTTAGATAAAAGAATAAATAATTTCTGATTTCTTTCTAATTTATCAAGAATAGCGTATATTTGAAGTGCATTTGGGATTCATCCCATATTGTGTGTTTGGGGGTTAACATTTAGGAGGGAGACTGTTGAGTCTCCTTCTTTCTTTTTAATAACTTCCTACTTAAAAATCGCCTCACATACTTAAAACATTTACAGTTTTTGCTAATTCAATTACATTCAGCACATTGCAAAATAACAATTATGAAAATTGTTCTTTTTTTCTACATTTGTGCCGAATTAAAATTTTAACGAATGAAAACAGCTGAAATACATACTTCAAAAGGAGTAATGAAAGTTAAGTTTTACGAAGAAGATGCTCCGGGAACAGTTGCTAACTTTATTAAGTTATCAGAATCGGGCTTTTATAACGGACTTACATTTCATCGCGTAATACCAAACTTTGTTATACAAGGTGGGTGCCCTGATGGAACAGGAGCCGGAGGACCTGGTTATTCGATAGATTGTGAATTGGACGGAAACAACCAGTACCACGATAAAGGCGTTTTATCAATGGCTCACGCGGGAAGAAACACTGGAGGTTCGCAATTTTTTATTTGTCACAACCGCGAAAATACGCAGCATCTTGATCGTCATCATACCTGCTTTGGAAGAGTTTTTGAAGGACTTGATGTAATTGACGACATCAGACAGGGTGATGAAATTGAAAAAATAATTATTTCGGAAGAATAATCGCCATTGATTATATTACTGGAAAGGGAACCTACTTTTTAGGCTCCCTTTTTTATATCCTGCCGCCAAATCACTTTTCATCATTCCTTTCTTTTTGATGGAGGTTCAACCTAAACATCCCCTGCTTTTTCTCGTTTCGGCATTCCTTAATTCTTGGTGTTCAATTTTACCAAATTAGATGAGTATTTTAAATTTGCCCATATCAGAAAAGCCGCCAACCCACAAATGGCTCATA
This sequence comes from Draconibacterium orientale, assembly GCF_900111425.1. Classification (NCBI taxonomy): domain Bacteria; kingdom Pseudomonadati; phylum Bacteroidota; class Bacteroidia; order Marinilabiliales; family Prolixibacteraceae; genus Draconibacterium; species Draconibacterium orientale. The sequence continues at coordinate 49,072 of NZ_FOHT01000018.1, forward strand.
TCCAAACATTTTTAAGCCCTTTGCGCAAAAACCAAACTACTTGTACCGAACAAATATCTGGATAAATAAAGCCTTGTTTGTATTTCAACTTTTTGACTCGAAAAGTTTACTTATGGAATATGCAAAATTTAATATTTACCTATTGCAAATGTCGTTTGCATCCTATTTATTTGTTTCTGTAATAATAAACGAAAACTCTAACAGAAGCGAAGATTAAAACCAGTAATCTTTTGATTTATTAAAATTATTTTCACTCAATTAACTGACAAAAATGGCAAGTAATAAACCAAAAGTAATTAAAGATTACAGCAAGCTTGACAAACAATTGCAACAGCAAATTAAGCTAATTTATGCGGACGGTTTTGCTGATAATCTCATCCACTTTTTTGATAAAACCGGGCAAAAAATAACGGTTTTACCCTTTGAAACGGAAGATAAGTATTACATGTTAAGAATGACAGAAAACGAAGCCGTGGCTTTGGTTGACGAAGACGACGACTACGATGATGACGGATTCTTAAAAGACGAGGTTAAACAAACTTATGAAGACAAGTACTCGGACCTCGACCACGTTGCAGATCAATTAGAAGATGATTAAAACATAAAAAAGCAGGAATGTTTGTTACAAACCTGCTTTTCCTTTTGCTTTTGAACGCTACCGTCCACTAGGCTAATAATGCCTTAACCTTATCAGCAATATCTTTTCCGTCGGCCTGTCCGGCCAATGTTTTCGACGCAATTCCCATCACTTTTCCCATATCTTTCATGCTGCTTGCACCAACTTGCTCAATCACAGCTTTTACAGCAGCGGTTAAATCTTCGTCCGACATTTTTGCGGGTAGATAACTTTCAAAAATTGCTACCTGTTGCATTTCCTGCTCATATAAATCTTGGCGTCCCTGTTCTTTATAAATATTTGCAGAGTCAGTTCCTTGTTTTGCCAGTTTCGAGATTATCTTCATTGCATCGCCATCCGATAGTTCACCACCTGCCCCTTTTGCAGTTTGTGCTTCAAGCATAACTTTTTTAATTCCCCTCAGGGCTTCCAGTTTCTCTTTTTCGCGGGCTTTCATTGCCGCTTTTATGTCGTTATTAATTTGCTCTAAAAATGCCATAACTTTTATATTTTTATTAATCAACGTTATCGTGTAAATAACTGTTTCTGTCTGAAATTCTATTATCGCGATCTACCGAATATCCCGACCGGTCGCGTTTGTATTTTGGATCGTTTATACGAATATTGCGGCGTTTAAAAGCCGGCACATTTTCCAACTCGTCCACATCGTCGTCGCTCAGATTTTCGTAATCATTTATGTCAATTTCCTTTTCTGCACTGTTCCGCTCACGTGAGGTATTCGGGTACAACGATTCAAATTCATCGTCGTCGTTTTTACTTTTATTACTGATTTCAAATTCAAAGGTCGACTGACTTCTTTTATCTTCAGAATTTCTACCTGACAGGTGTTCTCTTTTTTCTGCCGAAACGGTTTCTTTCTCAAGCGTATGACTTACTACTTTGTTCTGACTTTGTTCTGACAGTTCGGAAATAATGCTTGTGGGAAATCCGGTAGCAATAACGGTTACCGACAGCTTTTCACCCAAAGTTTCATCTTTTCCATTCCCCCAAATCAAATCGGCATCAAAACCGGCCATGTTTTGCACATAATCGGTAATTCGGCCAACTTCATCCATGGTAACTTCCTTATTCCCCGAGTTGATGTTTACCAGAATATTTCGTGCTCCGCGAATCTCATTGTCGTTCAACAACGGCGAGTTTAATGCTTTTCTCACGGCATCCTCTGCCCGGTCTTCTTCTTCACTTACACCGGTTCCCATAACCGCCATTCCGCTTTTGCGCATTACAGTTTCCACATCGGCAAAATCAACATTTATATATCCGGGAACAGTAATAATCTCAGCAATTCCTTTTGCTGCAGTAGCCAGCACATTATCTGCTTTGGCAAAAGCCTCCGATATCCCAAAATCGCCATACATTTCGCGAATTCTTTCATTATTAATCACCAACAGCGAATCAACGTAAGCTGCCAGTTCCTTAATACCCTCGTAAGCCTGTTTTATACGACGTCGCCCTTCGTTACGGAATGGAATGGTAACAATGGCAACCGTTAAATACCCCTGCTCTTTGCAACACTGTGCAATAACAGGAGCTGCTCCGGTTCCGGTTCCTCCGCCCATTCCGGCAGTTACAAAAACCATTTTTGTATTTTCCGACAAGGTATTTTTTACATCCTCAATATTTTCGATTGCTGCCTGTTTGCCAACATCGGGTTTGTTGCCGGCACCACGGCCTTCGGTTAACGAAGCCCCCAACTGAACACGCGTACGAACAGCACTTGCTTCCATGGCCTGCGCATCGGTGTTGCAAACGACAAAATCCACATCGCGAATTCCATGTTTAAACATATGGTTTACCGCATTGCCGCCTCCGCCACCAACACCGATTACCTTTATTTCGGCACCGGGTGTTCTTTCCATTACAAAATCAGCCATATCTTCCATTTTCTTCACCTTGTTTTTTGTTGTTATTCAAGAGGTTGATCATCATCTCCATCATTAAAAATCTTGCTTCCAAAATTTTTATAAAACCAGTTATCAATATTCGATTCTGTAACAGGCTCATCTTTCTTTTTCTCTGCCTTTTCCCTGGTTTTGGTCTTTTCTTTTGTTTTCCAGCCAAACCCTTTTGACTTGGATTTTGGCTTTGCTTTTGGTTTTGGTTGCGGAGGAACAAACATTATCGTTTCTTCCTCTTCCGGCTCAGGCTCGTATGGTTCGTCTTCGTTTAAATCGAAATTTATTGCTTCCCCTGCTTCATTTTTCGGCTCTTGTTGTTCAGCGGTTTCTTCAAAATCATCATCAAGATCAAATTTTTGCACCTCTTTTTCGGGTTGCAATTCTTTGTTTGGATTGGTATCGAATCCGGTGGCCAAAATGGTAACACTAATTTTGTCACCAAGACGTTCGTCGTAGCCGTTACCCCAGATTATATCGGCATCCTGACCGGCCTTGTCCTGCAGCGATTCAATAATTTCACCAATCTCTCCAATCCTAATTTCTTCACTTCCTGAAATAATATTCAGCAATATATTTTTGGTTCCGAAAATATCGTTACTATCCAACAATGGCGATTCCAGTGCGGCATTCACCGCATCCATGGCACGGCCTTCGCCAGTGGCATAACCGGTACCCATTATGAAAACTTCGCTTTTTTGCATTACCGTTTCCACATCGGTGTAGTCGATGTTTACATTCCCGTGAACAGTAATTATTTCGGCGACTCCTTTAACGGCTGTCGATACAATATTGTCGGCCATTTTAAATGCCTGACTTGCCGGCAAATCGCCGTAAATGTGGTGCAGCCGGTCGTTACTGATCACCAGCATACTATCGACAAACTCCGCCATTTTATCAATACCTTCCTGTGCTTGTGCGCGGCGTTTGTTTCCTTCGGCCGGCGACGGAATGGTTACCACCGCAATGGTTAAAATGTCGAGTTCGCGGGCCAGACTTGCAATTACGGGAGCAGCTCCCGTTCCGGTTCCACCGCCCATTCCTGCCGCAATAAACAGCATTTTGGTATTGTCGCCCAGCACCTGTTTCAGGTCTTCGTAATTTTCACGGGCAGCTTCAGCTCCTCTTTCAGGTTTATTGCCCGCACCACGTCCTTCGGTAAGCGTAGTTCCAAGCTGAATTTTAATTGGCACAGGACTATTGTCCATGGCTTGCGAATCGGTATTACAGATGATATAATCAACACCTTTTATTCCCTCTTCGAACATGTGATTGACCGCGTTGCAACCACCACCGCCAACTCCAATTACCTTAATAATTGATGATGCTGCCTTCGGAAATTGAAAATTTGCTAATTCTTCGGTCATATCTTTTTGTTTTAATTGAATTCAAGGTCTTCGTTGTCGTCGCCAAAAAAGTTAATCGCACTTTGCAAGGCTCCTTTTACGTTGGTCATTAAACCGCGTCCGTTTCTTGGCGTTTTCGGTTCGGGCAATATTCTTTCTTCTCCAACATTTTGGCTGATCGAAAGTTTTAAGGCTCCCAATGCTGTTAAAAATGCCGGATTCTTTGCTTCTTCTCTGCGATTTGCCGGAAGAATTACCGGGTGTGCCCTTCGTGCATCCAAACCGGTATGAAATTTCACAAGCGTGATTATGTGCCCCAAATTTGAAGTTCCGCCGGAGAGAACAATACCTGTTCCCAAACGATCGGCGACTCCCGATCTTTCAATCTCTTTCACCACACAATCCACAATCTCTTCCAAACGTGCCTGAATAATGTAAGCCAGACTTCTGATGGTAATTTCTTTTGGTTCCCAGCCATTGTTTTTGGCAATGGTAACCGTATCTTCGGTTTTAATCTGGTCGCCCAAAGCCTGTCCGTAGCGTACTTTTAACAGCTCCGCTTTTTCAAGGAATGTGGAACAGCCCACTTTTAAGTCGTTGGTAATAACAGCTCCGGCAAACGGAATTACTGCTGTATGTACCAAAGCATTTTCGTAGTAAATAGCCAGATTGGTTGTGCCGGCACCAATATCAAGCACTACTCCCCCCATCTCTTTTTCAGGTTTTGAAAGCGCGGCCTCTGCCAATGCCAGCGACGAGTGGAAAACTTCGCCCAGTTCAACACCAACACTTTCCAAAACACGTGTTAAAATTTGGTATTCCTGATCGGGCATGATCACCAACTTATAACGGGCTTCAATTTTTTTACCTGTGGCTCCAACAGGTTTCAGCTCCTCAATTTCGTCGTCGATTATAAATGATGTCGGAATAACTTTCAGAATCCGGTAATCATTTTTAATCTGCAGGCTTTTCGCTTCATTGTATAACTCATCAATATCCAAATTCGACACAACGCCACCCTCACCGGTAAAACGCGACGCTTTATAGTCGATGGTTCGCATACGTTTTCCGGCGTACGCCACATCAACAACATTAATTTCGTCTTCGAGCTGGGCATCGAGTTGCTCCAACACCGCCGTGATGGATTCAATTGCATCAGCAAGGTTAAAAATCATTCCTCTTTTTATCCCTTTTGATGGTACCTGGGCAGTACCCAGAATTTCCATTTTTCCCTCGGTAGTTGCCCTGCCCGCAAGTGCAACCAGCTTTGAGGTTCCCATGTCGATAACAACCGAAAGATTTGTTTTTGAAGCCATAATTATCTTCTTTTTGCTATTACCTGATCTTTATATTTTAAACTGATCGTTTTGTATTTATTCCAATTATTCTTTGCCATAATCTGCTTGTAAAAAGCTTTCATATTGCGCAATTTCTCCTGATAATTCTCCAGCGTTCCGAACTCAATGGTATGGTCGCCAATTAACGGAATCAAAATTACATCGCCGTCTTTTTGCACATGAATTTGCTCAATTTGAGCATTCCAGAATTCGTCGTTCTCTATCGTTAAAACACAGGGTAAAAGTGTTTCTTTTGCGTACTCTTCACTGATATCTCCGGTAGCTACCAGCACGTTTGCCGCATAATTTGTCGACACCGGAATTTTTCCCCCAAACTCATCGAGATAATAATTTCCCTTATCGGAAAAAACACGTACTACCGGTTTCCTGTGTTTCAGATCGATGGCCAATACTCCTTTAAAAGTGGCGCTATCAGTGCGGGTAACAACTTTATAAACCTCGGCTTTCAAAATCGCTTCATGCTTTTCAACCGCCTGTTCAATCTGCACCGTGTTTATGCTGTCAAAATTCTTCCCTATTATGTTTTTATCAATCGACTTTACCAGTTTTATCAGCTCTGCCCGATCAACTTTTATCACTTCATCCGGATCGTAATTAATCTCAATATCGTTGCAATTGGCGTGTTTATACTCCATCGAAGTAAATGCCAATGTTACCAGCAGAAAGACCAGCAACATCATTAAACCACCTATTTTTGCAAACTTCTTTATCATTTCTCTTTGCTTTGCAACAATTCAATTATACTTTCCACCATCCGGTCAATATCGCCGGCACCCATTGTTACCACGATTTCATTCGGGTCCGATTTTAGAATTTTCAATACCTCATCGCGTTCGGCCAGCATCCGGTTCTCTAACTTCATTTGTTTATAAATGATAGCGGACGATACACCCGGAATCGGTTCTTCACGTGCAGGGTAAAGCGGAATAAGAATGGCTTTATCCAACAAATCGAGGCTTTGTGCAAATTCGGCAGCAAAATCTTTAGTGCGCGAATACAGGTGAGGTTGGAAAATTCCGGTCACCTTTTTATCGGGGAACAAAGCTTTCACCGAAGTTATAAACGCTTCTAATTCTGCCGGGTGATGCGCGTAATCGTCGATATAAATTTTCTGTTCCGAACGATAACGAATATCAAAACGACGCGCCACACCCTCATAATCTTCAATTCCGGCTTTTATGGCATTTGCTGATGCTCCGGCGAGCCATGCGAGGGCACTGGCTCCAACAGTGTTCTCAACATTTACCAAGCCCGGATAATTCATTTTGCAGTTGGCAATTATTCCTGCCGGCGTTTTTAAATCGAAGGAATAAAAACCTGTTTCCGGATTCAAATGCAAATTATGCGTTGTAAAATCAGTATTTCCTTTTAACGAATAAGAATACACTTTGGCTTCGGTTTTCGAGGTATCGAGGTCTACTCCCTCTTTTAGCACCAAACTTCCGTCTGGACGGATCTGCGAAATAAATTTTTCAAACGACTCAACGATCTTCTCCTTTTCTCCATAAATATCTAAATGGTCGGCATCAACCGAAGTAACCAAAGCCAACTGTGGTTTTAAGTGCAAAAACGACCGATCGAACTCATCGGCTTCAGCAACAATCCATGGCGATTCAGCTTTCGGCAACACCAAATTGCTCCTGAAATTCTTTGAAATACCACCTAAAAAAGCGCCGCAGCCCTGTTCTGTTTTGCTCAAAATATTGGTAACAATGGTACTGGTTGTTGTTTTTCCATGTGTTCCGGCCACACCAATTCCATTGTGCTCGTTGCAAATCATTCCGAGTACTTTTGCCCGCTTAAATAAACCAATTGGCTGACTTTTAAACCAATTCAGCTCCTTATGCTCGTCAGGCAAAGCCGGAGTATATACTGCAATAGTTTCCGCCGGATTCCATTTTGACGGAATATTTCTGATGTCATCATCAAAATGCACATCAATTCCCTCCTTCTGAAGCGCATCGGTCAATGCTGTTTCAGTGCGATCGTATCCTGCCACATTGCGCCCCGAATATTTAAAATACCGCGCCAGCGCACTCATCCCTATTCCTCCGATCCCAAGGAAATATACATTCTTTATTTTCTGAATGTTGTCCATTCTATTGTCTCACTAATTTTTCTACTTCATCAACTATTTGTTTGGTAGCCTCAGGTTTCGCCAGCTCTTTACTTTTTGCTGCCAAAGCACTGCAACGCGCTTCGTCTTTCACCACCTCAAACGCCAACGGAAATAATTTCTCATTAATCTCATCATCGCGCACCATTAAAGCGGCATCCTGCTCTACCAAAGCCATCGCGTTTTTTGTTTGATGGTCTTCCGAAACATTTGGCGACGGCACCAAAACCGACGCTTTTCCAACCAAACATAACTCCGAAATTGTACCTGCACCAGCTCTAGAGATCACCAAATCGGCCACTTCGTAAGCCAAATCCATTCGAGTTATAAACTTGTGGATCTGCAGATTTTTCGGTTTTGTTTCTTTCAGGTCTTCCTGAATTTTATCGTAATAATATGCCCCGGTTTGCCAGATCACCTGAACTCCCGAAGCAGCTATTTCATTAATATTTTTAAGTACCGCCTGGTTTACTGAACGTGCACCAAGACTTCCGCCAACAATCAATATAACTTTATCTGATTCGTTAACTTCAAAAAACTCAAACGCTTCTTTTCTATTTTGTTTTTCAGTCAAATTTTCGCGCACCGGATTTCCTGTAAAAATCAGTTTTTCGTCCGGAAAAAAGCGCTCCATTTTATCGTAAGCCACACAAATGGAATTCACCTTTTTACTTAAGAGTTTATTGGTAATTCCGGCGTATGAGTTTTGCTCCTGAATTAAACAAGGAACCTTCGCTTTTGCAGCTGCACGCAATAGCGGACCGCTGGCATAACCGCCAACTCCAATGGCCACTTCCGGATTAAAATCGGCCACAATCTTTCTAGCCAGCTTCGAACTCTGGCGCAGCTTTTTAAAGAACGTAATCATTTTCATGCTGGGTTTCCGAGGAAATCCCATCACCGGCAAGCCAATAATTTTATATCCGGCGGCTGGCACTTTCTCCATTTCCATCCGGTCTTCGGCACCAACAAATAAAATGTCAGCGTCAGGATTGCGCTTTTTAATTTCGTTGGCAATGGCCAGCGCCGGGAAAATATGTCCCCCGGTACCGCCTCCGCTAATTATGGCTCTATTTATCTTTTGTTTCATTTTCTATTTCGTAATCTTCGTCGGGAGCTTTAATCATAATCGGTTGCTCCTCAACTTCTTTGTTCTGCTGATTTTGGTGACTCACACTAAGTATCAATCCAAAAGCCAGCGATGTAAACAACAACGATGTTCCTCCCAAACTAATCCAGGGCAGCGGCTGTCCGGTTACCGGCAATGCCCCACTTGATACGCCGACATTTATCATGGCCTGAAAAACCAACACCAGCGTTAATCCAATAACCATAAACGCCGGAAATGTTCGGGTGGCCCGCCGGACGATTACCACTCCCCTGAAAAAGAAAATAAGGAAAAGCATAATTACTGCAAGACCTCCCAACAAACCATATTCTTCTACGATTATGGCGAAAATAAAATCGTTATATGCAGCGGCCATATAGTTACTTACATCAGAATGGCCAGGCCCCTTTCCAAAAATTCCTCCAGAATAAATAGCAAGCTTTGCATAGTCGGCTTGAGTAATTCCCTGCGAAGCTTCGGGAGGTGGCGGATTTATAAATCGTTCAATCCTTCCTTTTATGGTATGCACACGACCAATACTATCCGGCAAAAGATCAGCTGTAAAATAGATTGTTACTACCAAAGCGATTCCAATACCAACTAGCGAAAACAAATATTTTAATGGAATCCGGCCGCAAAACATCATGGTCATAATCGTTGCGAAAAGCAATGCCGAGGTTGAGAAATCGGATATAAAAATCAAACCACAGACAATGGCCGTATAAAAAATTATCTTCTTAAATGCTTCCCACAAATCGCCTTTTGTTTTTTGGCGTTTCCCTAAAATTTTGGCCGAGAATAATACCAGCGAAATCTTTGCCATTTCGGCCGGTTGAAATGTTGCACCCCAGAAATTAAGTGTACGCCCGCTGGAAGAAACAAACGATGTTCCGCGCATTACAATCGAAAAAAGTAAAAATCCGATACTGGCCAGTAAAGCCCACCATGCCAGTTTTGAATACAATTTTATAGGTAACACATTCACCATGAGCAGAATTACACCAATTCCGGCACCCAAAAACACCACCTGGCGAAATAAGTATTTAAGCGTATTACCCTGTGCCACACGATAAGCCAGTGCGCCTGTTGAACTGTACACAATAAGCAGCGACAACACTGATAACAGCATCAGCACCATCCAAAGCACTCGGTCGCCCTTAAATAATTTCAGAATGGAATGTTGCATTACAAATTCCTTACTTCTTTTTTAAATTGATTTCCTCTGTCTTCGTAATTCTCAAATAAATCGAAACTTGCACACGCCGGCGATAACAGCACGGTGTCGCCATTTCGGGCCAGGTAGTAAGCAGCTTTTACAGCTTCTTCCATACTTGACGCGTCTACAATATCAGAAACACAATCGCCAAAAGCTTCGTGTAATTTGGCATTGTTCTTACCCAAACAAACAATGGCTTTCACTTTGTTGGTTACAAGCCCCTGCAACATGGAGTAATCGTTTCCTTTGTCTACCCCACCGGCAATCCAAACCACCGGTTTGTGTACACTTTCCAACGCATACCACGATGAATTAACGTTCGTTGCTTTCGAGTCGTTGATAAACTCGATGCCATGAACTTTCAGAAAACGCTCTAAACGATGTTCCACGCCTGTAAAATCCGAAAGGCTTTCTCTCAATTGTTCATCCCTGATTTTTAATACCATGCTTGCAATGCCTGCGGCCATGCTGTTGTAGGTATTGTGTTTCCCCTGTAGTGATAAATCCAGTATCGACATGCTGAATTGATTTTGATTAAAGTTGATAATTATCCGATTGTCTTTCACACCTGCTCCAGGCCCGGCAGCCTCTCCCAACCCAAAAGGAAGTTGAACAGGTTTTATCTCTCTCTTATTTATTTCTTTTTGAATTACCTCGTCGTCGGCACAATAAACGAAGTAGTCATTTGCTGTTTGATTTTGAAGAATCCTGAATTTTGAATCGGTGTAGTTTTGCATATCGTAGCCGTAACGATCGAGATGATCAGGTGTAATATTCATTAATACTGCTACATCTGCTTTGAACTCATACATTCCATCCAACTGGAAACTGCTCAACTCAATAACATACACATCAAAATTTTCTTCGGCTACCTGCCAGGCAAAACTTTTTCCAACGTTTCCGGCCAGGCCAACATTTACTCCTGCTTTTTGCAAAATATGGTAAGTGAGCAAAGTCGTTGTTGTTTTGCCGTTACTTCCGGTAATACAAATGGTTTTGGCCGATGAAAAACGGCCGCCAAATTCAATCTCCGAAATCACCGGAGTGCCTTGTTCTTTAAGTTGCTGCACCAGCGGTGCCGTTTCCGGAATTCCAGGACTTTTTACTACCAGTTCGGCGCTCAGAATTTTCTCTTCCGAGTGCTGGCCTTCTTCAAAACCGATCTTATAATTTGAAAGAACGTCTTTGTATTTCTCCTTAATTTTTCCGAGGTCGGACACCAACACATCGTATCCATTTTTTTGTGCAAGAATGGCTGCTCCAACGCCGCTTTCACCTCCTCCTAATATGGCTACCAGTCCTTTCACTCTATCTCATTTTTAATGTTGCAATTGTTATCACTGCCAGAATAATTCCGACAATCCAAAAGCGTGTTACAATTTTTGGTTCGGGGAAACCTTTTTTCTGAAAATGGTGGTGAATCGGACTCATGAGAAATACCCTGCGTCCTTCGCCATATTTACGTTTGGTGTATTTAAACCAACTCACTTGTATAACTACCGATAGGTTTTCTACCACAAAAATTCCACACAATAGCGGGATCAGAATTTCTTTGCGGATGATAACGGCAAACACAGCAAGGATTCCACCCAGCGCCAAACTTCCTGTATCGCCCATAAATACCTGAGCCGGGAAAGAGTTGTACCACAAAAAGCCAACTGTTGCACCGATAAATGCCGCAATAAACACAGTCAGTTCACCAATATTCGGGATGTACATGATGTTCAGGTAATCGGCATAAATGACGTTACCACTTACATAGGCCAGAATTCCGAGCGTAGCCCCGCTGATCGCCGACGTTCCGGTTGCCAGCCCGTCAATTCCATCGGTAAGGTTGGCCGCGTTTGATACCGCAGTGATGATAAGAATGATTGCAACGGCATAAACCAACCATTTCAACCAATCGGCAGCATCGCCGGCAAAAGCCACCAGCCACGCATAATCAAACTCGTTCTTTTTAATAAACGGAATGGTTGTTTTGGTTGACTTCACATCTTCCATAACAAACTGCTCGATAGTTTCCCCGGTGGCAGCATCAGTAACCTGTTCGGTCAGAAAAGCACCATTTTCATCCGTTAGGTGTTCGCGAACTTTTACATCTTCGCTGATAAAAAGTGTGGCGGCAACGATAAGCCCCAAACTTACCTGACCAAGGATTTTAAACCTTCCGGCCAGTCCTTCTTTATTCTTTTTGAAAACCTTGATATAATCGTCGATAAAACCGATCATTCCCAAAAATGCAGTAGTGATCAGCATTAACAGAATGTAGATATTATCGAGGCGGGCAAAAAGCAATGTTGGAATAATAATGGCCATCAGGATGATAATTCCGCCCATTGTTGGCGTTCCCTGTTTCTGCATTTGCCCTTCCAAACCAAGGTCGCGTACCTCGTCGCCAATTTGCTTACGCTGCAAAATACGAATCAGCTTTTTCCCGAAAATTGTTGTAATAAACAACGAAAGGATAATAGCCGCTGCCGAGCGAAATGAAATGCCCGGAAGCATTCCAATTCCCGGAATATCATGTCCTGCCAAAAGTTCGTATAGCCAATAAAACATATCTAGTTTTTAATTTTTTAGTCCAAAACAGTTCCTTACTTCTTCTCTGTCGTCGAAATGATGTTTTACACCATTTACTTCCTGGTAGTCTTCGTGCCCTTTTCCGGCAATAAGAATAATATCGCCCGGTTGCGCCAGCATTACTGCCGTTTTAATGGCATCGCGACGACTTACAATCGAAACCACCTTATTTCTGTATTGTGGCTCAACGCCGGCTTCCATGTCTTTTATAATCGCTTCAGGATCTTCGCTTCGCGGATTATCCGAAGTAAGAATCACTTTGTCGCTGGCGGCCAGTGCTTCCTGCGCCATTTCGGGGCGTTTTGTTTTGTCGCGGTCGCCACCGGCGCCAACCACCGTAATCACCTGTTCGTTTCTTGTTCTTATTTCGGAAATGGCTTCCAACACATTTTTCAAAGCATCGGGCGTGTGTGCGTAATCAACAATGGCATATTTGCCATCTTCGCTCCTGATGGTTTCGAAACGGCCCTGCACCGATTGTAAATTGCTGATAATGGTCAACACCTCATTTTTATCCTGCTCCAGCTCAACAGCTGTTGCATAAACCCCCAATAAGTTCGAGGCATTAAAAAGCCCAACGAATCGTGTCCATATTTCCTGCCCGTCCATATTTAAAAGCATCCCATCAAAATGACTTTCCATTACCTTACAGCGGTAATCGGCCATGGTACGGTTGGAATAGGTCAGTTTTCGGGCTTTTGTATTTTGTAGCATCACCAGACCGTTTTTATCGTCGGCATTTACCAGTGCAAAAGCATCTTTGGTCAATCCGTCGAAAAAGGCCTTTTTTGCTTTAATGTATTCAGCAAAAGTTTTGTGGTAATCGAGGTGATCGTGCGTGATATTGGTAAAAATACCACCTGCAAACTGAATTCCGGCAATGCGCTGCTGATGAATGGCATGCGAACTCACTTCCATAAAACAATACTCGCAACCCGCCTCCACCATCTCAGCCATTAACTGCTGAATTTTTAGCGCATCGGGTGTGGTATGCGAAGCAACTTCCTCTTTCTCGTTTATTTTGTATGAAATTGTTGAAAGCAGACCAACATTGTAGCCCTGCAATCTGAAAAGCTTGTGCAGCAAACTGGCAATACTGGTTTTACCGTTTGTTCCGGTAACGCCAACCACTTTCATTTTTAAGGATGGCGAACCATAAAAAACCGCAGCAATTTCGCCCAACACCTTGTTGGAATCTTCAACCTTCACATAAGTAACTTCTGGTTTTGTTTCTTCAGGAAGATTTTCGCAAACGATTGTTGTAGCGCCTTTTTCTATGGCAACATTAATAAAACGATGCCCGTCAACAGAAACACCTTTTTGCGCCACAAATAAATTATCCGGGTTGATTTTCCTTGAGTCGAATTGAATACCGGCAACGTCAATATCGGTTTCACCAATACAATCAACAATCCCTATATGTTCCAACAACTTCTCTAGTTTCATCTTAACTTAATGAGAGATATACCGTTTGTCCCCGGCGATAGGAGCTACCGGGTTTCAACGATTGTTTTTTTACTTTTCCTATTCCGCTTATTCTCACTTTCAAGCCGGCATTTTCCAGTAGGAAAATGGCGTTACTGGCACCCATTCCAACTACATCGGGAACCGTATTCACCGGCACCACATTCTCTTCCAGCACAATAGTACTATCCTGTGTATTCAGCGAAACCATCCTTGAATCGGGCAATCCACGCACATTTTTCAGCTCCAGCTCTTCGGCCAAACGAAGAATATCATCGCGCTGGCCGCTTTTTATCTGAGGAATGTCTTCGCCTTCATGATTATCATCCTCGGGTGTGGCATTCATAATCTGACTGGCGTAAACTTTCTCCGAAATCTCTTTAAAAACCGGGCCGGCCACCGCTGCTCCGTAAATCGAGTTTCGTGGTTTTTTAAAGGTCACAATCAGCGAATACATCGGATTGTCTGCAGGAAAATACCCTACAAACGACGCATAGTAAGCTCCGTATTCGTAACCTTTGCCATCCGAACGGGCAACGCGTGCTGTTCCGGTTTTTCCGGCTACTTTAAAATGTTCGCCCTGAACACCACGCCCGGTTCCGTTCTGACAAACCCCTTCGAGCATTGCCTGCGCTTTTCCGATTGTCTCTTTCGACACGATCATCGGGTTCAGCAATTCAGGTTTAAATGTTTTTACCAAAGCCCCGCTATTTCGAATTTCTTTAACCAAACGCGGCTTTACCATCGCGCCATCGTTGGCAACAGCATTATAGAAATTCAAAATTTGCAGTGGGGTAAGGCGCAAATCGTAACCGTACGACATACGCCCCAAAGTGGTAGTACCCCACCAATCGGCATTTCCGGGGTACTTTATATATGGTTGTCCTTCTCCGGCCAGTTCCAATCCCAAAGGTTTCTGAATACCAAATCCATAAATCCGGTCAACGTAATCTTTTGGATTGTTAGTGTATTTCGACAAAATCACTTTTGCCGTTCCAATGTTCGACGACTGCTCCAGAATCTGTTTCACATTTACTCTACCGCAAGCATGGTCGTCGGTAATATTTTCCTGCGCCCAATAACCATTACCGGTATCGAATACATCGCTGGTATCAACTACGCCATCCTCAAGCGCCACCATTAGCGAAACCAGTTTAAACGTTGATCCCGGCTCGTAACACCCACGATGCCCCAGCGCATAATTATCCTTTTCGTAAAAGCCGTCTTCGGTTTTACCAAGGTTCGCTATTGCTTTGATTTCGCCGGTTTTCACTTCCATCAAAACGGCGGTTGCCCATTCCGGATTCGATTTTAGCGCCTGTTTATACAAAGCACTTTCCGCAATGTCCTGCATTTTTACATTAATGGTGGTAATAATATCCATTCCGTTTTGCGGCTCAATTTCGGTGCGGGTTACCCAACGCCCGGAAAGATTTTGTTTGTAACTCACACCGTTTTCACCACGCAGATACATTTCGTACGAACGTTCCAATCCGTTGTAACCAACCGGAACGGGAGTTAAGGCATTCTCTTTATTCAAACTTCCTATGGTTCGCTGAGCCAGCATTCCCAAAGGATTCAGACGCTTGTTCTCTTGCTCAATAATCAACCCGCCACCAAACCGTCCGCGGCGCAAAATCGGGAAGTTTTTAAATTCCTGCAGTTGATTGTAATCTATTTTTTCAGGAGTGAGCAGGTAACCCCGGTTTCGGTTTTTGTACGCCGAGCGCAACCGCCTGGCATATTCATTTTTTGAAGCATCTTTATAAAAACCCGACAAATACCAGGCTAACGAATCCACCTCGTTATCAAACACCTTCTTAACTCCTTCGGCTGCCAGGTCGATGCGGATTTTATACCCCGGAACCGAGGTAGCCAAAACACTACCATCGTCGGCACAAATGGTTCCCCGCACCGGTGGAATAATCACCGTATTATTCGTCAGGTTTTTCTCAATTTGCTGCCAGCGCTCATTTTTTATCTGCTGCACAGAAATAAGTTTGAAAACAACCACTGCTCCGAACAACGTCAACACGAAGTACACAATTGCAATACGCGACAATATGGTTTTCCTGATCCCCACTTCTAATCTTCTTTTTCAACCGTTATTTTTTGCGGAGGACGCATTGGTTCCTGCAAACCAATTCCGGCCTGCTCAACCCGTTTTGCTACTTCCGACGGGCGGCTGGCATCCATCAATTTGGCAGAAAGCGTTACCGATTCCGAACGCAACTCTTCCAATTCTTCCTGCAACACTACAATCTCGCGCAGTGTACTTTCCGACCAGTTGCGATTGGCGATCAGCAGCAAGCCCAACACCGCCAGAAAACCCACAAACGGCATCTGCTTCAGCGTGCGCTCATCGGTAAGAATGGTACCTCCGATAAAGGATTTCATTCCTGTGCGTTTTCTTGTATTTTTATTTTGCTCAGCCATCGTTAAATCCGTTCTGCTATTCTCAGTTTTGCACTTCGCGATCGTGGATTCGCCTCCAGTTCTTGCTCTCCGGCCACAATCACCTTTCGGTTTATGATTTTGAAAGGCGACTGCACATTTCCGTAAAAGTCCTTTTCGATTTTCCCTTCAAAATTCCCCGACTTCATAAAATTCTTACACAGGCGGTCTTCCAAACTGTGATAGGTAAGAATCACCAGGCGACCGCCGGGTTTTAGGATTTCGAGCGTAGTAGCCAGAAATTCGCGCAAGGCTTCCATCTCTTCGTTCACCTCAATGCGAAGTGCCTGAAAAACCTGTGCTAGATATTTATTCTCGATTGCCCTTGGAGCGCACGATGAAGCGATCTCTTTTAAGCGTGTAGTTGTTTTAATCGGCGCTTCGTTTCGGGCTTTTACAATTTGTGCAACCAGTTTCCGGGCGTTTTTAACTTCGCCGTACATCCGAAATATCATCTGAAGTTTTTCTTCGTCGTACTCATTCACCACTTTTGCGGCATCAAGAGTTGCTTCGCGATTCATGCGCATGTCGAGTGGTGCATCAAAACGAAATGAAAATCCGCGCTCTGCCTCATCAAACTCGTGCGATGAAACACCAAGATCGGCAAAAACGGCATCCACCTGTTCAACATCGTAGTACTTCAGAAAATTCCGTACGTAACGAAAATTATGACGAATAAAAAAAAGCCGGTCATCCTCTATGGCATTCCCGGCAGCGTCTTCATCCTGGTCGAAAGCAAACAAACGACCACCACTGTCAAGCGCATTCAATATCATTGCCGAATGACCGCCACCTCCAAAGGTTGCATCGACAACACTGGCACCAGGATGCAGATTCATCCCTTCTATACTTTCGGCTGCCAGAACCGGTATGTGATAAATAGCAGACATCTTCCCTACAAATCAAATTCTCTCAACATGTCCAAATAAGCATCATCAGATATATCGTCGGCTTCTGCCACGATTTCGTTGCTCAGGCTAATCGAGGCGCCCATTCCCAGGAATGTCACCTTGCCCTCCAGGTTCGCGTACTTTAAATATTCATCAGGAATATTTATCCGACCGTTTGCAGCAAGGCTAACCGGAGCAAAATTCCGGAAATACTGACGCAAAGCGGCAAAATGCGCAGGATTGGTACTGGCGCGCACCTTCGCCTGGAATTTCTCCACTTTTTCCTGCCACACTTCCATCGGATGAATATCGAGGCATTTTCCCAGACGGTTTTTCTCCAGAACAACCTGATCAGGAATATTTTCGCCCATCGCCTTCTTAAAAGCCGACGGAAGAACCACGCGCCCTTTGTCGTCGATGGTAGCCTGATATGTTCCTGCGAAAAATGCCATAAATCCTTAAAAATCTTTTTATCAAGTGTAAAAATACAATTTTATTCCATTCTCTGCCATATTATTCCATTTCATTCCACCTAGCACTTAGCACTTTCTGTTAATAACCTGATCATAAAATGTTTATAACCTGTTCAATTCTGTTGATTACACATTTTTTACCACTATAAATCAATACATTGCAAACTCACAAACCAAACTCACGCATCGTTAATAACTCGCTTTTTCACACAATTTATTTTATCAACAATCCTAAACAATGAGCAAATCAGTTAACTAAAAAACACAACAAGGGAGGGCTTAGGAAAATATCCGGATAGTGACATTTTTCAGATTAAGCAATTTTTAGTTAATTGCCGGCGCAAATAAGCAGAAATGACAACAGATAATAGCATAAAGAGCTACAAGCCAATTCGGATAAGAGAGGTATTTGCCGCCAAAAATCCGGGACTGGCAAAATTCATCCCGGGATTTGTATATCGCTATTTGAACAACATTCTGCACCTTGACGAAGTGAATACTTTTCTTGAGAAGTATGGCCATCTGCAAGGAATTGAATTTGTTGACCAGGTAGTGGAGGAATTTAATGTTCGCGAATTTGTTCACAACAGCGAAAACATCCCGATATCAGGACGTTACATCTTTGCAAGCAACCATCCGCTGGGCGGTTTCGACGGGATGCTACTCATGAAAAATGTAGAAGCACGTCTGGGACCCTTCAAGTTTTTAGCCAACGATATTTTACTCAATATTCCACAGCTAAGTCCGGTTTTTGTGCCGGTAAACAAACACGGCGGACATGCACGCGAAGCGGCGAAAAAGCTTTCGGAATGCTACAATTCAGATGATCAGATTTTAATCTTTCCATCAGGACTGGCATCGCGAAAAATTAAAGGGCAAATCATGGATTTGGAGTGGAAAAAACATTTCATCAGTAAATCGATAAAACACAAACGCGATATTATTCCCGTTTTTATCAGCGGCAAAAACTCGAACCGGTTTTACCGCACGGCTAAATTCCGTAAGTTTTTCAGAATAAAATGGAACCTCGAAATGTTTTTTCTTCCCGACGAAACCATAAAACATAAAAACACCGACGTACATCTTTATTTCGGGAAACCCATTCCCTATACCACTTTCGACCACACAAAAACGCATCAGGAATGGGCCGATTGGGTAAAACAAAAAGTTTACAAACTAAAAGAAAGTTCTGATACTGTAAATTAAACAGCATTATCGAACCGCATTCACATGATTTTTTTAATTTTGTATTCCAATTTTCAAAAAGAAAGGGAACTCGAAACAAGTAAGAGGAAATAGCGTAATGTCACTGAGACACATATTTTCACACTATGTTTTGGGAGTTCGGGGACACAGACAGATAAAAAGATTCAAATGAAGGACATAATAGCACCTATCGCAAGAGAAGAAATTTACGCTGAGCTAACGCCTGAAAAACTGCTTCGCAAAACCAACAAAGGTGGTAACGATATATATATTGTAACAGCACACGACTCGCCTGCAATTATGCACGAGCTGGGCCGTTTGCGCGAAATCACGTTCAGAGATGCAGGTGGTGGTACCGGTAAAGAAACCGATATCGACGCTTACGACACAGCAAAAAACCCTTACAAACAATTGATTGTTTGGGATCCGGACGCAAAAGAAATCCTGGGCGGCTACCGCTATGTGTTGTGCGCCGATGCGCCACGCGACGAAGAAGGAAATATTAAACTGGCCACTTCGCGGGTTTTTCACTTTTCTAAAGAATTTGAAGAGAACTACCTGCCATACACACTTGAACTCGGACGTTCATTTGTGCAACCGGCCTACCAGTCGAGCAAAGCCGGAGCCAAAGCGCTTTTTGCACTCGACAACCTTTGGGACGGACTTGGCGCACTTACTGTTGACCATCCGGAAGTAAAATATTTCTTTGGGAAAATTACAATGTACCAGCATTTTCATAACGAAGCCCGCAACCTGATTCAGTATTTCTTTAAGAAATATTTCCGCGACAAAGAAAATCTGGTGTATCCGTTAAATCCTGTTGAGTTCAACATCGATATGGATGCCATGAAAAAACTTTTTGTTGGCCCGGAATACAAGGACGACTACAAAATTCTGGTACAAAACGTACGCGCTTTTGGCGAAAATATCCCTCCGCTGGTTAATGCCTACATGAACCTTTCACCATCGATGAAAACTTTTGGAACCATTAAAAACGAGGTGTTTGGGAACGTACTTGAAACCGGAATTATTTTAACGATTAAAGATATTTACGAGGTAAAAGTTGACCGCCACATTGAAACCTACATAAAAGGTAAGGAAGACGATGAATGGCCAACGGTTGAATAAAATACTGTTTACCAAAAACAAAAATGGCCCGGTACTTTTTAAAGCACCGGGCCATTTTTTTTATCTGCAAATCCAGAATTAATATGCTCTGGCGTCTTTTCCTTCAATGTAATTGATAAACGAACCGTTCACCACCCGGTTTCCTCCCGGAGTTGGGTAATTCCCGGTAAAATACCAGTCGCCCAAATCGTTCGGACAAGCTTTGTGCAGGTTTTCGATCGACTGATAAACAATTTCAACCTCTGCATTACAGTCTTCCGGTTTCAGCAACTCGGCAATTTTAGCCGATACCTGCTCGGCCGTAAATGGTTTATAAATTTCGCGCACATAGTTTACCATTTCTTCTTTTGGTAAATTTTCCTGCTCTTTACATTTTTTATAAACCTGCTGAATCAGCGATTCCTTACCATGATCTTTCAGCAACTCGATAGCGGCATTAAAAGCAATAAATTTATCCAAACGCGCCATATCGATTCCATAACAATCGGGGTAACGAATTTGCGGTGCCGACGAAACAACAATGATCTTTTTCGGCTTCAACCGGTCGAGTATTTTCAAAATACTATTTTTCAGGGTTGTACCGCGCACAATCGAGTCGTCGATAATTACCAGTGTATCTTTATCTTTCTGAATTACACCATAAGTAACATCGTAAACGTGCGCTACCAAATCGTCGCGACTGGCATCGTCGGCGATAAAAGTTCGCAGCTTCACATCTTTAATGGCAATTTTTTCTACCCGCGGCTCAAACGACAAAATTCGCTTAATATCCTTATCGGATAACGAACCGTTCTTCTTCTGTATCTGGCCGATTTTCCAATCTACCAACTGACTGCGAACGCCATCAACCAAACCATAAAAAGCGGTTTCTGCGGTGTTAGGAATGTACGAGAATACGGTATTTTCATAATCGTAATCAACAACCTCCAAAACAATTGGAGTGAGCAAACGCCCCAACTGCTTTCGTTCCTGATAAATTGTCTTATCGCTACCGCGCGAAAAATAAATACGCTCGAACGAACACGACTTCCGTTTGTGCGGCACACGAATCATTTCTCGCGAAACTTTTCCGTTCTTTTTAATGATCAGTCCCTCACCCGGACCAATTTCCTGAACATCGTCTTCTCCAAGGTTCATTACTGTTTGAATTACAGGGCGCTCGGAAGCTACCACTACAATTTCATCGTCGGCATAGTAATGTGCCGGGCGAATTCCCCACGGATCACGAACCACAAAAGCATCGCCATGCCCGATTAAACCAGCCATAGCATAACCGCCATCCCAGTCTTTCGATGCACGTTCCAGAATATTCTGAATATCGAGGTTTTGCTCAATCAACGGCGAAATCTCGTTGTTATCGTAGCCTTCGTTTTTGTATCTTCTGAAAAGCAGCTGGTTTTCCTCATCAAGAAAATGCCCTACTTTTTCGAGTGCCGTTACGGTGTCGGTGTAAGCTTTTGGATGCTGCCCCAGATTAAGCAGCACATTAAAAAGCTCGTCGGTATTGGTAAGGTTAAAGTTGCCAGCCAATACCAGGTTACGCGATTTCCAGTTGTTCTGGCGCATTACCGGATGCGTAAAATCAATGCTGTTTTTCCCAAAGGTACCATAGCGCAAGTGCCCCAGGTAAAGTGTTCCGGCAAACGGGAAATTGTTTTCGGCCCATTCCGGGTCGTTAATATCGAAGTTGTTGCGCTTGGCTTTTTTCAAAGGTTTGTTCACCTTATCAAAAACATCTTTTATTGGATTTTGCTCAACCGAGCGAAACCGGCTTATGTACGGATTCCCCGGATCGAGGTCGGATTTTACACAGCAAATTCCGGCGCCATCCTGTCCGCGATTGTGCTGTTTCTCCATTAAAAGGTACAACTTGTTCAGTCCGTACTTCCAGGTGCCATACTTTTTATGGTAGTAAGAAAGCGGTTTTAACAAACGAATTAAAGCAATGCCACACTCGTGTTTAATCTGGTCACTCATACTGATTTTGTTTCAACAATGGAAATTCGATTACATCAGGAACAATAAAAGCTGCAGGATAATCTTTTTGAATTTGCTTATACAACTTCAGCGCCTCGTTTTTCGTTCTAAAATCGCCTACCCGAACCCGAAAGTTTGGGGCAATAAATTTTATATGAACAGGAAAATCCGGGTAGTTTGTCAGAAATTCAGTTTTTAGGTTAAGGGCTTGTTCTTTAGCGTCCAAACTCGAACTAAAAAAGATTTCAACCCTGTATCCATCCATCCCCTCTCTTTTTTGGTTCTTTTCAACATGCCATTTTAGCATTTTGTCGAGCCGTGCATCTCTGTTCACATTCAGCCGCTCAAGTAGAGCAATATTGCATGTATCTGCAACTATTTCTTCAGAAAGATTAACCTGGGCGAACAAGAAATTTGTGGCCAACAGACCAACTAAAACCAGCAAAAAAGTCCTCATTATTCCTTTTTTATTGAGTGCGCAAATATAATTTAAAAACATCTAAAACACGAACGGTTTTTATCCACATAACATTGCCTTAAAGTAGAAGTAATATGAGCGGGGCGAAATACAACTTTTAACTGTTGATATTTTTTCGCCGGCTTTTTCATGATTTTAAAACTTAGCCTAACTTTACCGCAACATAATGGCAATGAAGATATGGAAAATTTAGTGGAAGAATTTGGCAGCTACCGGGCAAAAATGAATGAGAAAATTCTGGCTTCGGACAATAAAGTAATGAAGCGCATTTTTAGTCTCGATACGCTAACTTACAAAGAAGGCGCTTTGGGTGCCAATGTAAAAGAAATGCTGGGACTGGCCACATCGTTGGTGCTGCGCTGCGACGACTGCGTAAAATACCACCTCGAGAAATGCCACGAGCTAAATGTTACCACCGATGAAGTTTTTGAAGTGTTTAGTGTTGCTAACGTGGTTGGCGGAACCATTTGTATTCCGCACACCCGACGAGCCGTTGAATACTGGGAAGAACTAAACAAATTAAAAAAAGATTAAACAATTTGGGATATAATTGTTATTATTAAAATCTAAAACGATTATACTATGAGTAAAATATTTGCGATTACATCCTCGGGCAAAACAGAAAAGTCATTTCTTGATCTCCGTTTCGGAAAGTGTGAATACATTGTATTGTTTGATGTGGAGAAAAACCAGTATTCCATTGAGGAAAATAAATTTTTAAACGAATCGCACAGTGGTATTAAATTAGTTGATTTTTTAAAAGAACAGGGGGTAACCACCATTGTAACCGGCGAAGTTGGGCCAATGGTTAGCGAACGTTTAGAAAAAGAAAAACTACAGTTAGTACTTTTACACGAAGAGCGCATTCGTGTTGACGAAATTATGGATCGGATAGAAAGCTAATATAAACCGGGGTTTAAAAATGGCACCAATGCCAGCTGAACCGCCTGTTTATAAAGGGCGGTCCGGTTAACTTTATTCCCCGTTAACAAGCCCACAGCACCGCTTTTTTGTTTCGAGTTTTGTTGTTTAAACAAAATATCGTTGGCGTGCCCCAGTTCATAACCTTCGGCAATTAATTCGGCCACCTTTACAGGCAGCTGAAAACTTGTTGTTCGCGCCTTCCCGGTTTTTTCTTTCGATGTGATAACGATCCAGGCAAAAGCTTCAATATCCAAACCATTCACCGAAAGTCCACCTTCAATACCCACCCAATAATCGGCATCACCAAATTCATTTCTCGCATTTTCCACACGATTTAACGCACCTTTAAGTGTTTCCTCATCGCCTTTTGGCTGGTCCGAAACACCCGATTCAACCGAAACACCCAACACTTCAACGTCTTCAAAATAGGTACAAAATCCCTCAACGGCGGCATTAATTTTTACCGGATTTTTTGAGGCTACTACTATCTTCATCTGTTTTATTTTTTCGATTTCTAACTATTCAAAAATCCTAAATACATTCAGCAACTCACATAAATTAATACCGATTTAACAACAAAATGTCGCATACTTTCACTTCGTTCAGTCTCCTCCTTTGTTGTATTATCGGCATTAACTCCCGAAAAGATTTCGGGACAGGCTATTGTAAACTTTCTTTTTGCCATGCGGCAAAATAAAGTACAATTGGTATAACTTTTGGCGAAAATTAACGATTTCTGTGGAATTATTAATTTCGCTGGTTTCAAACTAAAAATATGATAATACGACAGGCAACTTTACAGGATCACAAAACACTGGTAACATTTCAGTTGGCAATGGCGCACGAAACAGAAGGTATTGAATTGCACGCACCAACCGTTGAGAAAGGTGTTGAAGCTGTTTTAAACGACAGCAAAAAAGGCCACTATTACGTAGCTGAAATTAACGGGCAGGTGGTAAGTTCGCTATTAACCACTTTTGAGTGGAGCGACTGGCGCAACGGAACAATTTTGTGGATACAGTCGGTTTATGTTAGCCCCGAATTCAGACGCAAAGGTGTTTACCGAAAAATGTATGCTCACATAAAAGATAGGGTACTGAAAGCCGACAACCTTAACGGAATTCGCCTTTATGCCGACAAAACAAATGTGGCAGCACAAAACACCTACGAAAACCTGGGAATGAACCAGGACCACTATGTAACGTTTGAGTGGATGAAGTAGTGACCGGTATTTATTAAGCCCAAAAAAACAAGTAACACATGAGCAGTTATATTTATAAACTTATTGCAGAAGGAGAGCATCAGCAGCAGGATTTTAAGTTTTGTATTAACGACTCGAAAAAAATTGCCAAATCGCTGGTGGCCTTTGCCAATACCGATGGAGGGCGTTTGCTTATTGGCGTAAAAGACAATGGCAAAATTGCCGGCATTAGCAGCGACGAAGAGTTTTACATGATTGAAGCGGCAGCTAAAATATACAGCAAGCCTCAGATTAATTTCACCACCCATCAATGGCACATTGAGGGGAAAACCGTTTTAGAGATCGGGATTGAAGCCAGCGATAAAAAACCACATTTTGCAAAAGATGAAAACGGAAAATGGCTGGCCTATATCAGGCAAAAGGACGAAAATATTCTGGCCCACAAAATACAGCTGGAAGTGTGGAGAAAGGAGAAAAGCCCAAAAGGCGTTTACTTTAGCTACTCCGACGACGAGCGTTTTCTGATCGACTATTTGCGAAAAAATGAATCCATCACCTTTTCAAAATTTATGCGAAAAGCACGTTTATCGCGTAACAAAGCGGAAGAAATACTAAGCAACTTTGTAATTATCGACATCATAAAAATGCATACTACGCAAGACGGAACTTATTTTACGCTAAACACCGAGTTCGATAAAGAAGAAATTGAAAAATTCAGCTGACTCTACAAAACTATTCACAGTTTATTATTGTTAATTTAAGGTTCTATAATTGAAATACAGTACTTTTACAGCAATTAAATAAAAAAAACATGTTACAAAAATTATTTTTATTATTTGCCTTTTGTGCCCTCACTATCGGGACATTTGGGCAAGATGCATACCTTAATGCAAAATCAGAAAATACAGACAAAATTTACCCGGGCAACACCCCTTACGAGGTAAAAATTTATCCACAAAAGTTTAAAGCAAAGAAACCCAAAAACGTTATTTTCCTTATTGGCGACGGTATGGGAGTAAGCCAGGTTTTTTCCGGAATTACAGCAAACCAGGGACATTTATTTCTCGAAAACTTCCGCCACATTGGTTTTTCAAAAACCCAGTCGGCCGATAATTATATTACCGATTCGGCAGCCGGCGGAACAGCCCTGGCCTGTGGTGTAAAGACATACAACGGCGCAATTGGCGTTGATGCCGATACCGTTAAAGTAAAATCAATACTTGAAGAAGCCGCTGATAAAGGATTGGCGACTGGACTGATTGCCACTGCGGCAATTACACACGCCACTCCTGCATCGTTTATAGCGCATCAGCCCAGCCGAAATATGTACGAAAACATTGCTACAGATTTCCTGAACACCGACATTGATGTGTTTATCGGCGGTGGAAACGATCATTTTACCAAACGCAAAGATGGACGTAATCTGGTTAAAGAGCTTGAAGATAAAGGTTACACTTATGAAACCGACATCAATAAGATAGCCAAAGTAAAAAGTGGAAAACTGGCCGGTTTAACTGCCGGAGTTCACAACGGAAGAGTGGCAGAACGTGGCGATATGCTACCGATTGCAACATCTACAGCACTTAACATTCTTGACAATAGCAAAAAAGGATTCTTCCTGATGATTGAAGGCTCGCAAATTGATTGGGGTGGCCATGCCAGCAGCACGGTTTACATTGTTGAAGATATGCTCGACTTTGACCGTACAATTGGCAAAGCCCTTGAGTTTGCAGCCAAAGATGGTGAGACCCTTGTAGTGGTTACTGCCGATCACGAAACCGGAGGAATGGCTTTAACAGGTGGCGACATGAGCACCGGAATGGTAAAAGCCGATTACCCAACAACCAGCCACTCGGCGGTTATGGTTCCGGTTTTTGCATACGGACCGGGAGCTGAGGAATTTATGGGTATTATGGAAAATACCGACGTTCACGACAAGATGAAAAAGTTGCTTCTCAGCAAATAGGAAAAACCTTATAATTACCAAAACCGGCATTGATCATTAGCGTTCAATGCCGGTTTTTTTTATGATATATCAGCATTGTTTACTATTTTGGCGCCTCAAAACTAATTACATGAAAGAAGCACTGGAAGTTCTTGACAATGTCAGGCTCAATTTTTCGCCATCAGGTTTATTAGCCCTTAATATCACCATTGCATTTATAATGTTTGGTGTTGCCCTCGACATTAAGATCGAGCATTTCAAACAACTCATAATGCGCCCCAAATCGGTTATTGTTGGTGTTGTTTCACAATTTGTGCTTCTTCCGGCGGTAACTTTTTTGTTTGTTATATTGCTAAATCCAACGCCAACCGTAGCACTCGGTATGTTGTTAATTGCCTCATGTCCGGGTGGTAATATCTCGAATTTTATGAGCGCCCTTGCAAAAGGCAATCTGGCCTTATCGGTAAGTTTAACGGCCATTGCAACACTTGCAGCCACTTTTATGACTCCCATAAATTTTGCGCTTTGGGGCGATATGTTCATAAACTTTTACAACACCAAAGGTGCCGGTGATTACCTCGTACCCATAAAAATCGATTTCTTCCAGATGGTGCAAACGGTGGTAATATTGTTGGGTATTCCGGTTGTTGCCGGATTGCTGATCGCACAATATTTCCCGGTGATAACGCATAAAATCAAAAAACCCATTCGCAAAATTTCAATTGTTATTTTTATCGGTTTTGTAGTTGCATTGCTAAGTGCCAATTTCGAACATTTTATGAAGTTTATTCACCTGGTGTTTCTTATTGTTCTTATTCATAACGGACTGGCACTTTTGGCCGGTTTCAGCATTAGCAGCATTTTCCGATTACCACGTATTGACAAACGAACCATTACAATAGAAACCGGCATCCAAAACTCCGGCCTGGCACTCGTGCTCATGTTTAATCCCAAAATATTCCCTCCCGAGCTGGAGCTTGGCGGAATGACTATTATTGCAGCCTGGTGGGGTGTTTGGCATATTTTAAGCGGATTTGCCGTATCTTCGTTTATGGCGCGGTTTAAGCTAACCAGATAAACTCAATTTTAAAATGAAATACGAAAAGTGGTCATTGGGATACTGGCTGTTAAAGCAGTACATCCGTTTTGTCGACTGGATTATTCATGATAAAATTATTTTAAACGGCCAGGCTTACATCCCAAAAAACAAACCGATACTTTTTGCACCTAACCATCAGAATGCTTTGAGCGACCCGATGGCTATACTTTTGCACACCCGTTATCAGCCGGTGTGGCTGGCACGTGCCGATATTTTTAAACCGGGCATTATAACGCTGGCCTTACGTTTTCTGAAAATCATGCCCGTTTACCGCATGCGCGACGGAAAAGATCAGCTTGCGAAGAACGACAAAACCTTTGCCGACTCGATAAAAGTACTGGAGAATAATTGTGCCCTGGCCCTTTTTCCCGAAGCGGCCCACTCGGCAAAACGACAAATGTTATCGCACAAAAAAGCTGTTCCGCGTATTGTTTTTCAGGCCGAAGAAAAAGCCGACAATAACCTCGACATCCACATTGTGCCAACCGGAATTTATTACAGCAGTTACTGGAAATTTAACCGCAGCGTGTTGGTTAATTTTGGTGAGCCAATTTTGGTCAATGATTTTCTGGAAGCCTATAACGAAAACCCCAGCGCCGCAACACTGGCCTTGCGCGATGCACTTGAAAAAGCCATTGAGCCACTTACAATAAACATTAAAAGTAAAGAGCATTACGAATGTTTCGAGCTAATACGGGCGATTTACGGAAAAGCGTTTGCAAAAAAATCAGGTGAGCGAAATGGATTTCTTAATCGTTTCAAAACCGACCAGCAACTGGTAAAAATCCTGGATGAACTGGACACCAGCAACAACGAAAAAACAGAAAAGATTTGCAGCGCCGCCAAACATTTCGACACCAATGTACGAAAATATGGCCTGCGCTCGTGGCTGGTTGAAAGTCATGAAAACAACTTCTGGAAATTAGGCCTCAACAAACTGCTTTTGCTAATTACCTTGCCGGTTTTTGCTTTTGGATTTCTGTTTAACGCCATTCCGTTTTTTGCCATCGACTCCATTGTTCGGAAAAAAATAAAAGACTTTGCCTTCTGGAGTTCATTCGCTCTGGTACTGGGCTTTACGCTCTTCCCTATTGTTTATTTAATCGAGACCTGGGCAATATCCGGCTGGCTCCCTTTGTGGTGGCATAAACTATTGTTTTTTATATCGCTCCCATTTGTTGGAAAACTGGCTTTTCGCTGGTACATTCTGTTGCTAAAAACAATTGGAAGAGCACGACTTTTCATCCTGAAAACATTCAGAAAACAGGTGTGGCAAACGTTAAAAACACAGCAGGAACAACTTTTTGATGAACTGAATAAACTTAGCTAAAAACTACTACCATGGCCGACAAACTTAAAGACACTTTGTTTCCTTTGGAGAAAGTTCAACTTTTCGGAACCGTTTTAAAAGATGTGTATCCGCCGTTTCAGTCGGAGGAATTTGTTGCCGCAGTATGCGATAAAGACTGGCCCGAGCGCGAGTTAAAAGAAAAAATGCGGCATACTACCTTATGCCTGCACCAGTTTCTGCCACACAACTTTGGGAAAGCAGTTCAAATACTGATCGCTATCGTTCCGAAAGTTTCCGGTTTCGAAGCCATTGTTTTACCCGATTATGTTGAAGTTTACGGCCAAGAGCACTGGTACATTGCTTTGCCCGCACT
Source organism: Draconibacterium orientale (assembly GCF_900111425.1). Classification (NCBI taxonomy): domain Bacteria; kingdom Pseudomonadati; phylum Bacteroidota; class Bacteroidia; order Marinilabiliales; family Prolixibacteraceae; genus Draconibacterium; species Draconibacterium orientale. The sequence continues at coordinate 78,231 of NZ_FOHT01000018.1, forward strand.
GGGCGAACTCACCAAGTGCGGAAGTTCGGAATTTGGAATCAGGCCGTTTTTAAATAAAGACCTGGAAGGTGCCATGAAATACATGCTCGCCTGGGCCGGGAGCGACGATTTTCGGGTAAGGCGCTTTGCCAGCGAAGGATGTCGCCCCCGCCTGCCATGGGCATCAGGTGTGCCGGCTTTGAAAAAAGATCCGTCGCTGATTTTGCCAATTCTGGAAAAGCTGAAAGACGATCCTGAAGAATTTGTTCAAAAAAGTGTGGCCAATAACCTTAACGACATATCAAAAGATCACCCGGAACTGGTGCTCGATATTTGCGAGCGCTGGCAGGGAAAATCCGAAAATACCGACTGGATTATAAAACACGCTTGCCGCACCCTGCTTAAACAAGGAAATAAAAGAGCAATGTTGCTGTTTGGGTTTGCCAATCCGGAACTGATGAAAGTAGAGGATTTTCAACTTTCGAACACTGCACCGGCAATTGGCGACGATATTTCGTTTCATTTCAAACTCGCCATCGATACCAAACAAAAACAAAAAGTGCGCATCGAATACATTGTTCATTTTGTAAAAGCCAGCGGCAAAACATCGCCCAAAGTTTTTCAGATTAAAGAAGTAGAAATGAAACCGGGCGTACACACCATCAGCAAAAAACACACCTTCAAAAATATGAGCACACGCAAACACTACCCCGGCCAGCATACTTTCGAAATTGTTATAAACGGAGCTATAAAAGCTTCGGCCAAACTTCAACTTAATTAAATTTTATACATGGATATTAATATTAGAAAAGCGACAGATAAAGATTTCCCGGCAATATTCGGGCTGATTACGGAACTGGCAGAATATGAAGAAAGCCTTGACAAGGTGAGTAATTCGCTGGAACTAATGTACAAGCAGAAAGACTACTTTAATTGTTATGTGGCCGAAACCGAAGAAAAAGAAATTATAGGAATGGCACTTTACTATTTCTCGTACTATACCTGGGTAGGAAAAACCTTGTACCTCGACGACCTGTACGTAAAAGAAGCCTACCGCGGCAACGGATTGGGCACCCGCTTAATGGATAAAATGTTTGAAGTAGCCAAAGCCGAAAAGTGCAAACGCTTCCGTCTGCAAGTACTGAATTGGAATGAGTCGGCAATCAAACTCTACGAAAAAAGCGGATTTACAGTAGACAAAACGTGGTATAATTGCGATATTGAAGATTTGTAGCAGCCACTAAAAGCGGTGATATTTACCGCTTTATTTCTAATATAATACCAAAGTGGCCACGCAATGGTTTTTATTAAAAAACCATATTTACGCCTCCACTTCGGAACCCGACTGCACCGATACCGAATTGCTAAAAGAAAATGAAAATCTGCACAACCGGGTACGGGAGCTCGAGCTGGAAGTAACCATTCTGCGGCAAACCCTTCGCGAACTGGCCGGTAAATAAATACTGATTCGTTGGGGAACTTCTCAATACAAAGCCAAATTCGTATATTTAGACCATTGTAAACAAAAAACTATGGAAAAATCATTTGTTGTAGAATTGATTCAAAATGTAGCCTTTCTTTTGGTTTTTACTTTTTTCTATGGTAAACGGTGGATTGAAAACATCCGATCAGAGCGTATTTTACCGAAGGTATTAATTGGGGTTGTTGTGGGGGTTATTGGTATGTTTTTTATGTATAACCGCTGGATGTATCAGCCGGGACATAGTTTAGATTTACGTACTGTTTTATTATCCATTTCGGGTTTATACCTTGGGGCTATACCTACTATTGTTGCCATGCTTCTTATGGCTATTTACCGGATTATAATTGGCGGCGACCTTGTGGTTCTTGGCCTTCTATTAATTGCGTCGTCGGGTTTACTGGGCATTGGGTGGCGCCATTTTCAGCAAAAAAGAGGCAAGCCCAATGGCATTTTATCGCTATATATTTTGGGCATTTTAACACATGCTGTTATGCTTTTATGGCTGATTATATTGCCCAAAGAAGAATTCGTTAATTTTCTGCAACGATTAGTCTTCCCGGTAATGTTAATATATCCGCTTATCACCCTGGTTTATAGGAATATTAATGAACAGGCAACTGATAAACTGGGAAAACGAAAAAGCAAAAGACAGGTTTATCGAACCGGAACAACGGTTTGTGCGCATAATGCAAAACATTAATATGTTCTTTTTCAACCTCGATTTAAACGGCAATTTTATATCCTGTAACAACTACCTGATTAAAAATACAGGCTATACGGAAGAAGAGCTGATTGGAAAAAGTGCCCAAGAAATTTTTGTGCCTGATGATGACAAACAAAAAGCGGAAAACCTTGTCACTGAATTATTAAAAACCAATAGAGATGTGTATTACCACGAGGGAAAAATTCGAACCAAAGACAATAAATTGCTTCATGTAATGTCGCACATCATGCTGGTAAAAGACAAAAAGGGAAAAATGAAAGGCATATCCGTTTTGGGCGAAAATGTTACCGAAAAAAATGCGATAATTACCAAACTGAAAGAAGCGAAGGAAAAAGCCGAGGAAAGTAACCGCTTAAAAAGTGTGTTCCTGCAAAACATTAGTCATGAAATTCGCACCCCAATGAATGCCATTATTGGCTTTATGAGCCTGTTAAAAGATTCGCCGGTTGATGAAGAAACGCGGATACATTTCTATGATATAATAAACAAAAGTGGCGAACGACTACTCACTACTGTTAACGATTTAATTGATATTTCTCAAATAGAAACCCAACAAATAAAAGCGCATAAATCAGGTATTATTATTTCAGATATATTGGAAAATATAGTAAGCACAAGTACACCTCTCGCTGCACAAAAAAGTAATAAAATTACATGCACCAGCAAATACATGGACACAAATACCATGTTACATACGGATAAAAACCTGCTTTCAGGTATTTTTATAAACCTGGTAAGTAATGCTATAAAATTTACCAACAACGGAAGCATAGAAATTGGAAGCTACGACAAAGAGAATGACATTGTATTTTTTGTAAAAGATACGGGTGTAGGCATCCCGGAAAATCGACTTCATGCCATTTTCGACCGCTTTGTGCAGGCTGATTTATCATTAAGCAGGGCACACGAAGGAGCGGGCTTAGGCTTGTCGATTGCCAAAGCTTATGCACAGTTGCTTGGTGGCGATTTATGGGAGGAATCGGAAGTAGGGAAAGGAAGTACTTTCTTTTTTAACCTGCCAAAAACTGAAGCAAAGCCGGAGAAACCCGAAACAATTATACCTGAAACTATAGAAAAAAGCGTGAAAGACAACCACAAGATTTTAGTTGCCGAGGATGATGAAATGAGTTATCAGTTCCTTAAAAATCTGTTGAAGCAAAAGGGATTCAGGATTGCATATGCTAAAAATGGAGCAGAAGCGGTTGAAATGGTTCGGAATGACAATGAAATATCACTGGTGCTGATGGACATTAAAATGCCTGTTATGAATGGCGAAGAAGCCATCCGGCAAATCAGAACTTTTAATCAAAACGTTCCTATTATTGCGCAAACAGCTTATGCAATGCCCACCGACAGGAATAAGTTTTTAGCAATAGGAAGTAACGATTATATCTCAAAACCCATCGAAACAAATAAATTGATAAGGCTGCTGGGTAAATATGTGAACATACTGATTTAATGCATGTTTCACAACATTTAGAAATAATGTTAACGATATGTTTTAGCATTGAAGCATTAGACATACCTAAAACAGCTGGTGCACAAGATAAAATAGAAACAAAAATTGAACGATTGAAAACCTGCACAGGTTAATTTTGCCCGATCAGTGAAAATTAATTCAAACTAACAATTAGCAAAGTTCATTTCGGGAATAGTTCGGCATGTAGTCACTGCTCCTTTCCTGGCCGTCTTCGTCCTGGCGGACGCTGACGCTCTTCGAAATCCGCAACGACAACTTGCAAGTGACCGTTCTAAATCAAAATAATTAAAACAAAAACGATGCGTATACCTTATCTTTTCCTCGGTTTACTACTTCTGACTAGTTGCTCTCAGCAAAAGGAAAAGCAATTATTGGAAGAAAAGATTCTTAGAATCGAAAACGGACTTCAACCCAATTTGCAGATAGAAGGAGACAGCGTGCCCCATTACAATATTGAAGAACGCCTGAAAGAGCTTAATATTCCCGGGGCAAGTATTGCAATGCTGGTGAATGGCGAAATTGAATGGGCTAAAGGATACGGAATGGCCGATCGTTCCGAAAACCGCGAAGTAACTGCCGAAACCATGTTTCTGGCGGGTTCTATAAGCAAACCGGTTGCAGCACTCAGGGCACATCAACTGGCCGAAACCGGGGAAATCAGTCTGGATTCGAATATTAATAATTACCTCACCAGCTGGAAACTGCCCGAGAATGAATTTACTGAAAAAGAAAAAGTTACTACACGAAGAATTCTGAATCACACCGCCGGCTTGACCGTTTGGGGATTTCCTGGATACGACCAAGGGGACACAATACCAACTGTTGCCGATGTGCTTGACGGGAAAGGTAACACCGATTCGGTACGGGTATACAAAGAACCCGGAGATAGCTGGATGTACTCGGGAGGCGGATATACCATTATGCAACTAATGATTACGGATATCGGGCAAAAGCCTTTCCCTGAAATAATGCAGGAAAATGTTCTCGATCCGCTGGGCCTGAAATCAAGTACTTTTGAAAATCCGCTGCCGGAAAAGTATCATTACATAGCAGCAACAGGTTACCGGGGTAACGGCGATGAAGTTGAAGGGAAATGGCCTATTTACCCCGAAATGGCGGCTGCAGGACTTTGGACAACTCCATCGCAACTAATATTGTGGGCAAAAGAAATTCAGCACATTTATCAAAAGCAGGAAGACGGATTGCTGAAAACAGAAACGGTTAATGAAATGCTTACACCGGGAAAAAATAATCACGGACTTGGCCCGGGCATTAGCGAACATACCTTCGGACATGGAGGGGCTGATGAAGGTTTCCGTGCACAATTGGTGGCCTGGAAAGAAACTCCACATGCAGTTGTTGTTATGGTTAACTCGGATAATGGGAGTATTATACAGGAGATATTACTGAGTATAGCCAGGGAATATGATTTACCGGGAGTTGATCCAATGATTCGGGAAATAAAAGAACAGTCGGAAGAACAACTTCAACAATTTGCAGGAAACTACACATTAGAGGGCTTGGGGATGGTTCAGATTACAGTAAAAAATAACGGGCTGGAACTTTCAGCAGACTTCCTCGACGAACCAGTTTTTATACTACCCGAATCGGAATATACCTTCTTTGACAAAAACGATGGCGAGTATATCAATTTCACCAACGACGGAGATTTAATAAGCGGCTTTAATGTACAGGGAAGGAAGGCATCGAAAATTGAATAGAAAAATCAGTTGATATAGGCTAAGAAAGGCCTGGAAAAATTAATATGTCGTGTAAATGTCGTGCATGTGCTGTTGTAAGTTATCGGAAGGAGTGAGACATTTGAAGTAATAAAAAAACCATTATGGAAACCGGAAAACTCATTAAAGAACTGCGAATTAAAAAGGGCATGACCCAGGAAGAGCTGGCCGAAAAAACGGAAGTGAGCACCCGAACGATTCAGCGTATTGAAAACGGGCAGGTTGATCCGCGGGCTTATACCCTGCAGATGATTGCAAAAGCACTGGAAGTCGATTTTTGTTTGTTCACAGCCAATGAAGCCGGGGAAAGTGAGGAAAGGGAACACAACAACAACACCTGGTTAGGATTTTTACATTTGAGTGGCATTATTCCGATAGTGTTTCCAACGGTGCTGATGTGGCGGGCAAAAAAGCACAAAACAAAAGCGATGTCACGCCACTACCGTTCGGTTATCAGCTTTCAACTTATGATTTGTGGCGTTCTTATAGGTTGCCTGTGGGTTTACTGGAAAGCAAATGTTACTACTCCGCTCCTGGGGGTGCTTCTGATAAACACCTTGCTTTCAATTACAAATACCGTAAAAGTACTGAATGGCGAACCCTATATTCCTTCGCCATTTGGAAAAAACGAAAACCCGGATTAATAGCCGGATCATTATTTTCCAACCCGCTCCTCCCCTTTCTTAATGCAGTAATACAGCTGCTAACACATTAACAATTCATTTAATACTAGCAGGTATTCTATTTGGACTAAATTTCATATATTGTAGCAGGGAGATAATACAGATGTGAGATCAGAATGAGCCTTATCTATGATAATTCACCTCTTCAATCGGCATTAACCAATGTCATTTCACCGTTTTGCTTAAGGCTCACACTGAAAAACAATTGGTATAACTTAAAAACAGCACGATGGAAGAATTTCACATTAACATTCTTAATATTTCTGCGGTATTACTTGCGGCATATCTTGGAGGTGTAGCGATACGAAAAATTGGTTACCCCGCCATTCTCGGCGAATTGCTGATAGGTATTGTGCTGGGACCTGCCGTGTTGGGATGGCTCGAATATTCCGAGGCCGTTAAAGTGCTGGCCGAAATTGGTATTATCCTGTTGATGGTTTACATCGGGATGGAAATCGATTTTCGCGACCTGAAGAAAGCTTCCTGGGCGGGATTGCTGGCCGCCATAGGTGGATTTTTTGTCCCCTTTGTTTTGGGCTATTTTGCGATCGTCTGGACGGGCGGAACGCCCATTGCCGGGCTATTTGTTGCCATTGCCATTGGTGTAACATCGCTGGCCACCAAAAGCCGAATTCTTATCGACCTGAAACTGCTGAACACCCGTATTGCTTATGTGTTAATGGCCGGCGCACTCATCTCCGATACGCTGGCACTGGTTATCTTTTCGGGCATCACCAACTTTGCCGAAACCAATGTGCTAAACATTAGCGAACTGCTCCTGATTGGCGGGAAAATCCTGGTATTTTTTGGGCTTACCATTTCCATTGGCGTTTTCCTTTTGCCCCGCCTCGGAAAGTATATTTCGCGTTCGGGCATGAAAAGTAGCACTGCCTATTTCACCATAATCCTGATCGTTACTTTTGGTTATTGCGAGCTGGCAGAGCTAGCCGGAATGCACAGCATTTTAGGAGCATTTATGGCCGGTTTATTTATTAAAGACAACCTGTTCCCCAAAAAGATTTCGAAAGAACTGAACAAAGCATTTTACGATGTCTCGATCGGATTTATGGCCCCGATATTCTTTGTTACAGCCGGATTTTTTGTTGATGTTACCGTATTTCAAACCGACCTGGGATTGCTGATACTGATTACATCACTGGCAATTGTGGGTAAAATTGTGGGTACTGCTTTGTTTTACCTCCCCTCGCGAAATGGCTGGCGCGAAGGGCTTACCATTGGAACGGGGATGAATGGCCGCGGAGCTGTTGAAATTATTATTGCAGAAATCGGCCTTGGAATGGGCATTATCGACAAAACTATTTTCTCCATATTGGTGTTTATGGCCATTTTTACCACACTTACCGTACCTGTGCTTTTAAGCTGGACCACCAAATGGCTACGCAAACGGGGCGAATTGGTGTACATGGAAGAACGAAACGGAATTGTTTTCCTGGGGGTGAATCCGCTGAGCCTTATTCTGGCCAAATATTTCAAAGACCAGGAGCCGGTTACGCTTATTGATAACAACCCGGAACAGGTTGCCAGGGCCGAAAAGGCCGGATTTAACAGCCTGTTTGGAAATGCCTTAAATGAAACCACCTGGGAAGATATTCATGCTGATAACGTGTCAACAGTTGTTGGAATGACAACCAATAACCGGGTAAACTACCTGGCTGGTAAAATGGCAAAAGAAAAGTTCCTTGTGCCACAAATTGCTATAAGCCAATCACCGTCAGGGGAGCTTAATGATACAGAACCTGAAAACAGAAATCTGTTGTTTGCTGCGCCGGTTGGCCTCGATGAGTGGATGCACAAAATGCAGCTCGATGAAGCCGGGGAAAGTAGCCTTCTCGTTGAAAAGGAAATGTCGTGCAAACAATGGATAGCCGATAACAAAATTAATCTGCAAGAAACGTTGCCCATTCTGATTGAGGATAAAAAAGGAAAGATCAGACTGTTCTCTTCTGAGTGCTCGTTGCAGGCTGGTGATAAAATTTTGGTTTTGACGGTTGAGAAATAAACTTTAGATATCAATTCCAATAATATTTGCATCGCACCTAACCTTCCGCCAGCTGGCGGAGAGGAATAGTCCCCCTTCGGGGGATTACCACGGTGTACACACAACCTAAATATTCCCATTTTTCAAATGATTCTGCAACGATTTTTCGTTCGGAACAAGCTGACCAATTCTAATCAATTTTAGACGCCGAACGATTTTTTATCGATCTTTTACCCGGCGCTTTGTGTCTTCGTAAACTCAGCCACTCGCACCGGGCTATTGCCTGTCGCCCGCTTCGGGGCTTTAAGCACCAAGGGTGCGTAATCAATAGCCCGGGGGAAGCACCCGCAGGGAGCGCAGCCCCGGGGACAGAAGAGAAAAATGACAAAGGCGCAACTGCTACCGGTTTTTGAAATACAACCCTATCTTGCGCCGCATATTAAAGGTCGATTGTAAAACAGGATCCCTAGAATAATTGTGTGTACACCGTAGTCGGGGGATTAGGGGGGGGGCAGTAAAACACAGTAACTTTCGTAAAATTCCCATAAAAAAGGAGCCCGAAAGCTCCTTTCTATTTTATATTCTGTGATCTCCAGAGTGTACCAGACTAGTGTTGAGTCAATCCTCAACCTTCGGATTCGTCATTCCGAACTTGTTTCGGAATCCTTATTGATTAAGAGATGCTGAAATAAATTCAGCATGACGTAGCGAAGTAACAACATAGTTGACTTGCCACTAGTGATAGCCTCACTTTTAGTGAAACCATCACGGCTCTACGAATTCAATTGCTCATCGATAGCTTGTGCTGCGGTTTTTCCGGCTCCCATGGCCAGAATTACGGTTGCTGCACCTGTTACCACGTCGCCTCCTGCATATACATTTTCCTTGCTGGTTTTCATGGTTTGCTCATCCACAATAATTCCGCCCCACGAATGCAAATCAAGCCCTTTTGTACTTTGCGTAATTAAGGGGTTTGGCGACTGCCCCACCGCAATTACAACCTTATTTACATCGAGCATAAAAGTCTCGCCTTCAACCGGCACCGGCCTTCTCCGTCCCGATGCATCGGGCTCGCCCAGTTCCATTTGCTGATTTTCGATGGCTCCTACCCAACCGTTACCATTGTCATGAATTTTTACCGGGTTGGCCAGCAACTTAAACTGAATGCCTTCTTCTTTGGCATGTTCAATTTCTTCAGCCCGCGCCGGCAATTCATCTTCACCACGTCGGTAAATGATGAAAACTTCTTCGGCTCCTAAACGCAGGGCAGTCCGGCAGGCATCCATTGCTACATTACCGCCACCTACAACGGCTACTTTGTCGCCTTTCTGCACAGGACTTGGTGTTTCGCGCTTAAACGATTCCATTAGGTTCACGCGGGTCAGAAATTCGTTGGCCGAATACACACCATTCAGGTTTTCGCCTTCAATATTCAGGAAACGTGGCAATCCTGCACCAGTAGAAATAAATATGGCTTCAAAACCATCTACTTTTAAATCTTCCACAGTAAGCGATTTTCCCACGATTACGTTTTTCTCAATTTTAACACCCATCTTTTTAATGGAGTCAATTTCTTCACGCACAATTTGTTTGGGTAAACGGAATTCCGGAATACCATACATCAATACCCCACCGGGCGTGTGAAGCGCTTCGAAAACAACCACCTCGTGGCCTTTTTTTGCCAGTTCGCCGGCACAGGCAATTCCGGCAGGTCCGGCGCCAATAACAGCCACTTTTCTTCCCGAATTGTGCTGTGGTATTTCTTCTTCAAAAATATGTTCACGTGCATAATCGGCAATAAAACGCTCCAAACGGCCAATGGCCACAGGTTCATCTTTTTTGCCGCGCACACAAATGGCTTCGCACTGGTTTTCCTGCGGGCACACACGGCCACAAACGGCCGGCAAACTATTGTATGATTTGATGCTTTTGTACGCTTCCTGAAAATCGCCTTGTGCAATATGACCAATAAACTCGGGGATATTCACATTTACCGGGCAACCGCTTACACACGAAGGTCGTTTACACTGAATACAACGTTTAGCTTCGTTTATCGCCTCTTCCACCGAATAGCCCATGGCCACTTCACCAAACGATTTACTGCGTTCAATCGGGTCGAGCTCCGGCATTGGCGTTCTTTGTGGCTGCATATTAAATTTGCCTTTCATTTGGGCAGCTAGTGGCGCAGCAGGCTTTGCTGCTTTATTATTTTCACCCGACAAGCCGATTCTGCATTTATGGCCGTTTTCCTGATCTTTGTACATTCCCTGACGGCCTGTAATCTCGTCGAAATCTACCTCGTAACCATTAAAATCGGGGCCATCAACGCAGGCAAATTTTGTTTTTCCGGCAATGGTTACACGGCAACCGCCGCACATTCCGGTTCCATCCACCATCAAAGGATTCAAGGAAACAGAAATCGGAATATTAAATGGTTTTACCACATTAACCACCGCTTTCATCATCGGAATCGGTCCAATGGCAATTACTTCATCGTATTGATTTCCTTCCTCCAACAATTTTTGCGCAACCGTAGTAACAAAACCCTTCGTTCCAAGACTTCCATCATCAGTGGCAACAAATACATGGTTTGCCAGTTTCGAGAATTCTTCCTGCAGAATTACAAATTCGAAGCTTCTACCTCCCAGAACCACATCAATTTCAGCGCCGTTTTCAGCATGCATTTTTATTTGCGGATACAACGGAGCGGCACCAACGCCACCGCCAATTGCAAGTACTTTTTTGGGCTTGTGATCCACACAAGGTAATCCCAGCGGGCCGGCAACATCGCTAATATAATCACCCACATTTTTCTGCTGAAGCAACTTTGTTGAGTGCCCTACAACCTGGTAAATCATTGTTACCGACTGCTCTTCACGATTATAATCGGCAATCGTTAAAGGAATGCGCTCGCCACCTTCTTCAACAATAATGATAATAAATTGTCCGGGTTGACATTTCCTGGCCACGTAAGGCGCTTCTACAACGATCTCCTCAACGGCAGGGTTCAGTATTCTTTTTCGTACTATTTTATGCATAATTTTTATGAGTAAAGGTTGGCCTTCTGTTTTTTGATTTTCGTGCAAAATTAACCGGAAGTTTAATCAACGATACAAACTTTTGTTATTCTTCGTCAGATTTAACGGTTTCAACAAAAAAGGAGCCCGAGAAGGCTCCTTTAAATCAATTGTATGTGGTAGAAATTACTTCTTTTCTTTTAAATCCAGTTTCAGATTTAGTTCCTCCAACTGAGCTTCGGCAACTGCCGATGGTGAATCGATCATTACATCGCGGCCGGAATTGTTTTTCGGGAAAGCAATAACGTCGCGAATCGTATCCAAGCCGGCAAATAACGACACCAAACGGTCGAAACCAAAAGCGATTCCGGCGTGTGGCGGCGCACCATATTTAAAGGCATTCATCAGGAATCCAAACTGTGCTTCGGCCTCTTCTTTGGTAAAACCAAGCAGGCTAAACATTTTCGATTGCAACTCAGCATCAAAAATACGAACTGAACCACCACCGATTTCAACACCATTAATAACCAGATCATAAGCATTGGCACGTACTTTACCCGGATCTGTTTCCATCAGTGGAATATCCTCAGGTTTTGGCGAGGTGAACGGGTGGTGCATCGCGTAAAAACGTTTGGTATCTTCGTCCCACTCCAATAACGGGAAGTCAACAACCCACAATGGTTTAAACACATTTTTGTCGCGCAATCCAAGTTGTTTACCCATTTCAAGGCGCAACTCACCCAATGCATCCAGCATGTGTTTTTTGTCGCCACTCATTACCAAAATCAGGTCGCCGGCTTCAGCACCGGTTTTTTCGGCCCAGTCTTTCAGGTCGTCTTGCGAGTAAAACTTATCTACCGACGATTTGAATGAACCGTCCTCGTTACACTTCACATAAACCAAACCTTTGGCACCAATTTGCGGGCGTTTTACCCAATTGGTCAGGCCATCAAGTTGTTTGCGTGTGTATTCGGCGCATCCTTTGGCACAAATGGCACCAATGTATTCGGCCGAGTCGAACACCACAAAATCTTTTCCCTTTACAGTTTCGGTAATATCGTTGATCAGCATTTCGAAACGGGTGTCGGGTTTGTCCGATCCGTATTTCTCCATGGCTTCAGCATAAGGCATCCAAGGGAATTCATCCACTTCCACATTCAGCGTTTCTTTGAACATGTGGCGGGTTAATCCTTCAAACATTTCCAGCACATCTTTCTGCTCTACAAACGACATTTCGCAGTCGATTTGTGTAAACTCCGGCTGACGGTCGGCACGCAGGTCTTCGTCGCGGAAACACTTTACAATCTGATAGTAGCGGTCGAAACCGGCAATCATCAACAACTGCTTAAATGTTTGCGGCGACTGTGGCAATGCATAAAACTGGCCTTCGTTCATACGCGATGGAACAATAAAATCGCGTGCTCCTTCAGGAGTCGATTTAATTAATACCGGCGTTTCCGTTTCAATAAAATCTTTTGCATTCAGGTAATTGCGAACGGCATGAGCCATTTTCGAACGTAACACCAGGTTTTCACGTACTACATCGCGGCGCAAATCGAGGTAACGGTATTTCATCCGCAAATCGTCGCCACCATCTGTATCGTCCTGAATGGTAAACGGCGGAAGTTCTGCCGGGCTTAACACTTTTATCTCCGATAAAGCGATTTCCACTTCGCCGGTTGGAATATTTTTGTTTTTGCTCTGACGCTCGCGAACTGTTCCCTTTGCCTGGATCACAAATTCGCGTCCCAACTGCTCAAGTGCTTCGGCAACTGCTTTATCGGTATTCTCGTCAACCACCAGCTGGGTAATCCCGTAGCGGTCGCGTAAATCAACAAAAGTCATGGCTCCCAGGTCGCGGACGCGTTGCACCCAACCGGCCAGAGTTACTTCATTTCCTGCATTCTCTATTCGAAGTTCGCCACAAGTATGTGTTCTGTACATGATATCTTTCTTTTATTTAATGTCTGCAACAAAAGCTCAACCTCGGCATCATGCCAGCCCGAAAAATACTCGATTACATTAGTAAACTCCGTTTTTTCGGTCTTCGCAAGCCTTGAATTTGCGCTTTTCTTATCAGACACCTACGTTTTCTTGCAATATTATTCAGGGTGCGAAAATAGTGATATTTTGGCAATTATACCTGAAACATTTAGCAGCTTTTCAGCGAATTCTGTAGTTCTATCTTGTTATTGGAGAATCTTTGTAGCCGAAAAGAGAAATTAACCACAAAGTTACTCGAAGAAGATACGAAGTAACACAAAGATTTATTTACTTCGCAGTAATATTTCTGGATTATGATTGAACCGTTTAACGACGAATATTTTATGAAAAAGGCCTTTGCAGAAGCTGTTCAGGCTTTTGACGAAGGCGAAATTCCGGTGGGAGCCGTGGTGGTATCAAAAGGAAAAATAATTGCACGTGCCCACAACCTTACCGAAACCCTGAATGACGTAACTGCGCATGCCGAAATGCAGGCCATTACTGCTGCTGCCAACTTGATGGGCGGAAAATACCTGAACGACTGCACGCTTTATGTAACACTCGAACCCTGTGTAATGTGTGCCGGAGCGCTGGGTTGGTCACAAATTGGAAAAATCGTTTATGGTGCCTCCGACGAAAAACGTGGTTTTAAAAAGTTTGCAGCCAAAGCACTTCACCCAAAAACAGAGATTGTTAGTGGTGTTTTTGAAACCGAGTGCGCTGAATTATTGCAGGAGTTTTTTCAGAAAAAACGAAAATAAAAAGCTCAGACCACATCATCTGTAACATCCATTACACCGCCTCCCCCGGGCATAGCAATGTCATTAAGTTAATGAACAAAATGACTGAAAATTATATTTATTTTAACCCTATGCAACGCATTGGGTAATAAGCGACAAACAAGAACAGCGCCCTGAAAGGGCAATTTAGCCGCCCTATCAGGGCGACCAAAAAACATCAATCCTTGTCCCCAAGGCGTTGCCTTGGGCTGAATTAACATAGGCTTACAGCCTTAACGTAATGACAGTGCCCGGCATAGACGTGCACTCCTCCTGGCAGGAGGAGCAAATTAGAATCAAGTCTCGTTCTCATATCTTTGAACTCCTCGAATAATTTAAAACGGCCATCTTTCTCCTCTCAATATTTTTGCTAAGTTTGACTTTCTAATATTTTCTAAAACAATTTTAGACCTATTAGAATTCCTTACCATACCAATTAAATAAAATGACTGAATTTAAAAGACTTATTTCGCTTGATGCCTTCCGCGGATTTACAATTGCCGCAATGATTATGGTTAACAACCCTGCAACATGGGCACATATTTATCCGCCACTGAAACACGCCAGCTGGAATGGTTTAACACCAACCGACCTGATATTTCCTTTTTTCATTTTTATCGTTGGTGTATCAATTGCATTGGCATATACAAAACGCCTGAACGCCGGAGTTGCTAAAGGCCCGATGTACAAAAAAATCGTTTTTCGCTCGATAAAAATATTTGCAGTTGGTATTTTGCTTTGGTTGTTCCCCAGCTTCAGCTTCGAAGAGGTACGGATTGCCGGAGTACTGCAGCGAATTGCCATCGTGTTTTTAGCCTGTGCCTTTCTGTTTCTGAACTCGAAATGGAAAACACAGGCCATAGTTGCCGGAGCTATACTGGTAATTTACTGGCTGGTGATGCTATTCATACCAACACCCGGTTACGGAAAAGTTATGCTGGAGCCCGGTGCCAACATTGCCGCCTGGATCGACAGTAAATTTCTGCCCGGCTATTTATGGCAGAAAACCTGGGATCCTGAAGGACTTTTAAGTACACTTCCGGCCATTGCAACCGGAATTACCGGCATGCTCGCAGGTCATTTAATACTCAGCAAAATGACTGCCGAACGAAAAGTCATTTACCTTTTCGCCTTCTCGTTTTTTGCTTTTATCATTGGTTTTTTCTGGAATTATATTTTCCCAATTAATAAGAATATCTGGACCAGCTCGTTTGTGCTGGTTACCTCCGGATTGGCCGGAATGGTTTTGGCAGCGAGCATCTTTTTTGTTGATATGCTTGGCCGCACGCGTTTAACCAAACCGGGAATTATATTTGGCTCGAACGCCATTGCCGTTTATGTTTTGGCTGATGTTTGGCGTCTGCCTTTTTACTCCTGGAAATTTGGCGGAAGCAGCCTAAACAACCACTGGATGAATTGGTTTGAAAACGCCGGTTGGAGTTTGGAACTGGGTAGCTTTTTATTTGCCGCCCTGTTTATTGGCTTTAATTTTATCCCGGCCTGGATACTTTATAAAAAGAAGATATTTATAAAATTATAAGATTTGAACACGGATGACACTGATAAAAATGATTTTCACAGCGTTTTATCAGCGATTATCTTATCAATCAGCGTCATCTGCGTTCTAATCCGCTTCAACCGAAAAACCCACCTGTTTCAAATCTTCCCAAAAGCCCGGATACGACTTGGTAACTACCATCGGATCATCAATTCGCATCGAAAAGCCCGCCAAAGCCATTGGGGCAAAAGCCAGGGCCATCCGGTGATCGTGGTAAGTATTTATAATTGGATTTTCTTCCTTTTGTTCCTGATCCAGCTTTCCATCCCAGGCCAGTTCTCCAAACTCAGGTTCGGCTATGGAAGCTCCAAATTTTGCCAGCTCTTTTTGCAGCGCCGCAATCCGGTCGGTTTCTTTGATCTTCAAAGTTTTTAAACCTGAAAAGTGAAACGGAATATTTTTAGCTACACACAAACACGCCATGGTTTGCGCCACATCGGGATTTTCAATAAAATCAAGCACCAGTTTCTCCGGCTGTCGGTTTTTGTTTTTTGCCAACAGAACCCCCTCTGCTTTTTGTGTTGAAGTAACGCCAAACTGCTCGAACCAGGATGCAATATGGGCATCGCCCTGCAAACTGTCGAGTAACAGATTTTCCAGCAAAACTTCACCGTTGTCAACCAGTGCCATAATCTGGTACCAGTACGAAGCTCCCGACCAATCGGCTTCACAGGTAAAATCCAGGGCAAAATATTTTTGTTCCGGCACAAAAATCTCGTTATCGTCCCAACGGTACTGAATGCCAAATTTTGCCATCAGTTCCAGCGTAAGTTTTATGTACGAGCGCGACGTGATATTGCCTTTCAGCCTTAGGGTCAGTCCGTTTTCAATGGTTGGAGCAATGAGCAAAAGCGCCGAAATATACTGGCTCGATACACTTCCGTCCAACTCAATGGTTTGTCCTTTTAAATGCGAACCCAAAATCTTCAGTGGCGGACACCCCTCATTACCAAGGTATTCAATTTTTGCTCCCAACTGATTTAGCGCATCTACCAAAATAGAAATGGGGCGTTGCTGCATGCGCTCCGATCCGGTGATCTCCCACTCGCCAACAATTTTTGCCAGAAAGGCGGTAAGAAAACGCATGGCTGTTCCGGCATGTCCGATATCGAATTTATTGCTGTTGGAAAACAGTGCCGACTGCAACACTTTGGTGTCGTCGCTGTCCGACAGGTTTCGAATCGGATACGGGCTGTAACTCAAAGCATTTATAATTAGTGCCCGGTTGCTAATACTTTTTGATGCCGGAAGATTAATGGTTCCCTTAATTTCTTTTCTATCGGTTTTTACCTGGTAAATCATGTCAGAAGTAATAATGAGGTTAATTAGGTCTGTCGATTACAGACTTTTATAGTATTTAAGCGCTTCCAGAATCAGCTCTTTGCTGCAATTCTGATTTATGGCAATTTCGCCAACTTTTGGAAGCAGTGTAAAGTTAATTCGTCCCGATTCGTTCTTTTTGTCGTGCGTCATTAATTGATACAAAGCTTCAAAATCTGATTCTTCAATTTCGAACTTACCGTAAATATCCAGCATCCATTTGGTCAGCTCATCGCAATCGGTTTGCGGGAACCCACACCTATTTACAGATAGAAAAAGTTCGGCTATCATGGCATAAGCAACGGCATAACCGTGTAGTATTGGCCGGTTTTGTTTCATGGCCAGACTTTCGAAAGCATGGCCAACCGTGTGCCCAAAATTCAGTGCTTTACGGATGTTGTTTTCCGTTAAGTCGTTAGCCACAAAATGTTCTTTCACATTCACCGAATGGCGGATAATCTCCTGCAACAGGTCGTAATCAATATGGTCGAAATCAAATTCTTTAAGCTCTGCCAAATGCTCCGGACTGTGAATCAGTCCGTGTTTGATCATTTCAGCAAAACCCGAAATAAAATTGTTGCGATCGATGGTTTTCAAAAAATCAGTATTGATTACAACGGCAACCGGCTCTTTAAATACGCCAATTTCGTTTTTTAGGCCGTTAAAATTAAACCCGGTTTTTCCGCCAACCGATGCATCAACCTGCGAAAGTAAGGTTGTTGGAACGTTCAAAAAATCAATTCCGCGTTTAAAGGTACTGGCTGCAAAACCGGCAAGATCGGTAAGCATTCCGCCGCCAATATTAATAAGCAACGATTTGCGGTCGCCCTCGTTTTCCGACAAAAACTGCCAGAGGATTTCAACCGAGCCAATCTTTTTATTGTTCTCACCGGCCGGAACAACAACCTTTTTTATGCTGTTTTCTGCCAGAAAATTATCCAGTTTGGCTATCCAAAGTTTATCCACAGTTTCTTCTGTTGCCAGAAATACTTTGCCCTTCGGATAGTTATTGATATAAGCCTGAAGTTCCTGTTCCAACTTTCGGCTGTAAATTATTTTAGAGTAAATTTTTGAATTTCCCATAAGTAGCTGCTAAATTGCGATAAAGTTACAATAAAAATGGCATTGCCTTTTTTTGAGGATGCTCGCGATAATAGTTTTAGATATTTAATAACGAACAATGACAATAAAAAACACCGAAAAGGTTTCGAAGATCAAAAAAATATTTTTCCTGGTTTCCATACTAATTGCACTGGGTATTCTGGCGCTATTTTTACTCAACCATGTTATGTATGCACTGGCCGGATTGGGCATCTTTTCCATGTGGTACCTTTATTTTCATGTGGCCGATTATCAATACATCGAATATTCCGACGATGCAGACAAAATTATTCTTCGTTATTACAAAGTGATCAGTTTTACCGGGAAGGCCTATAATTCCATTGAATTTCCACAGTACCGTTTAAGAAAAGCACTCTTCGAAAATTCATTTTTTGGAAACCTATCCGATTTAACCTTGGTAATAAAAACCGACAGAGGAATAGCTGAATATCCGACTGTAAGCTTAGCTGGTTTAAATATTGAAGATCGTAAACGTATTCAGGAATCGCTGAATTCAATCCTAAAAACATAAATCGGAGCTCCCTGCACTTATGAACGAAGAACTTAAATACAAAGTGGCCCTATCGATGCTTCCCAATATTGGAGGCATTCTTGCCCGCAACCTGGTGGCCTACATTGGCAGCGCCGAAGGTGTTTTTGCGCAATCGGCCAAAGCCTTAACAAAAGTTCCCGGAATTGGAGAAGCTTACGCCCGCCAGATAAAGAAAAGCGATGTATTGCCTAAAGCTGAAAAAGAGCTGGAATACATTGATAAAAACGGAATAGACCTTCACTTTTATACCGATGCCACTTATCCGCGCCGCTTAAAAGGCTGTATTGATGCACCGCTTATTATTTACACGAAGGGGAATATGAATCTTGATTCGGAGCGGGTAATCAGCATTGTGGGCACGCGCAACGCTACCGAATACGGGCGGTCAATCGTAGAAAATCTTTGCCGCGAATTTGCCGAACGGAAATACAATATTGTTATCGTAAGTGGTCTGGCTTATGGCATTGATGTACAAGCCCACCGTTGTGCCCTGAATTACAAGCTGCCAACTGTTGGAGTAATTGCTCATGGCCTCGACACGCTTTACCCCGCTATACACCAGCAAACTGCACAAAAAATGTTGGAATGTGGTGGCATTGTTACTGACTTCCCGAGCAACACCAAAATTGACCCGGCCAATTTTATTAAACGCAACCGTATTATTGCCGGATTGGCCGATGCAACAATTGTGGTGGAATCGGCCCAAAAAGGAGGCTCGCTAATTACCGCCGACATTGCCTCATCGTATCACCGCGATGTTTTTGCCTTCCCGGGGCGCGCCGGCGACACTTACTCGAAAGGCTGTAACCTGCTGATCAGAAATAACGGCGCTACATTAATTGAAGGCATTAACGATCTGGAATATTTTATGGGCTGGGAAAAAACCGACAAAGTTGACGCCGTGCAATCGAGTTTGTTTATCGACTTAAACCCCGATGAACAAAAAGTTGTAGATCTGTTAAAAGCAAAAGGCGAACTTTTTATCGATCAGATTTCGGCAGAAATAAAACTTCCGGTGAGTCGTGTTTCAGCGATGTTATTAAACCTCGAATTCAAAAACCTGCTAACCGCGCTTCCCGGTAAAATGTACAAATTGAGGTAAGTCGGCTTTATTTTCTAATTTTGCACCCAAACAGACAATGCTGTTTTCTAAATTTTATAGAATGGAAAAGACTTTTGAAGATTTAAAAGTTGCAAAATCGATATTAAAATCGCTGGATGACATTGGGTTTACAACACCCACTCCTATTCAGCAAAAAGCAATTCCGAAAATTAATTCGGGGGTGAATATTGTTGGTGTGGCACAAACCGGAACCGGAAAAACGGCGGCTTACCTGCTTCCTTTACTTACCCGTTTAAAAAAGCCTGAAGGAACTGATCCGCGCGTGGTAATTCTTGTTCCTACACGCGAACTTTCAATTCAGGTAGGTGAAGATATTGCCGAATTAACAAGTTACTCGGAGTTGCGCCATGCTGCGGTATTTGGCGGTATTGGCTGGACAAAACATGCAGCTTTGCTGGAGCCGGGAATCGATATTCTGGTGGCTACACCCGGCCGTCTGTGGGATTTGTACCAGGCAGGTGCGCTGCGATTAAAAAAGGTAAAATACCTGGTAATCGATGAAGCCGACCGTATGCTCGACATGGGATTTATACCCCAGATCAAACAACTGCAGGAAATTATTCCGTCGAAAAGGCAAAACCTGTTGTTCTCGGCTACCTTCTCGGAAAAAATTGAAAAACTTGCAGAAGAATTTCTGGATCATTACGATAAATTGGAAGTAGCACCATCGGCAACACCGGTTGGGCTGGTAACGCAAACCTGCTACAAAGTGCCGAATTATCGTACAAAGCTAAACCTCATCAAACACCTGCTTCAGGATGAAGAGAAATTTACGCGTGTGGTAATTTTTGTGAAAACAAAAGAACATGCCGAGGGCGTTTTTAAAGTGGTTCAGCGAAAAGCGGAAGGCGAAAAACGAATTCTCCATTCAAACAAAGCACAAAACTCGCGGATTAATTCCATTCAGGCTTTCAAAAGTGGTGAAGTCCGAATACTGATTACTACCGATGTTTCGGCGCGGGGTATGGATGTGAGCCAGGTGAGCCACGTTATTAACTTTGATTTGCCAAATGATTACGACGACTATATTCACCGGATTGGCCGAACAGCACGTGCCGGAAATAAAGGCGATGCCATTACTTTAATCGACCCGTCGGCCGAGTGGCACTGGAAAAAGATTGAAAGTTTAATGCGCCAGGAAATTCAGCTGCTGGATTTGCCCGAAGGGATAGAAGTGGTTGAATCGGAGTTTAAAGAAAGCCAGGATATGCTGCGCGAGATCGACCGTCAGCGAAAAATCGACGATCCTACGTTTCAGGGCGCTTTTCATCAGAAAAAACGAAAAGGCTCATCGAAACGTTCGTTCGAAGATAAATTTTCGCGAACAAAAGAACGGCAGAAAAGGAAGAAAAGAAGGAAATAAAAAATTGCCAACGATGATTTTCGTTGGCTTTTTTGCTTTTTGGGTAGTACCTAGTGTAGTGCGCGACTTTGAAATACTTCCCTGTCAGTCTGCCACTGAGCCAATTCGTTTATTCAAATTTTGTTTTTATAGCCAAATCGTCAAAGACGAATTGGCGGTGTTGCAACGAAGCACAGCCGTTTGATTACGCACTGCACCCCGCATTAGATAAAGCTTTTGCTTGGCAGTCGTTATTTTAATCTATTTGCCATATCTTCTAGTGTGTCAAAAAAATCTAATAAATTATAGTTATGAGGATTTGTATGTGAGTTTAATAATAAATATTCTCCAACGGAAGGAATTGTCAAAGGATTAGTGCCATAATATGCACGCAGGACTTTTATATAATTTTTTAAAGATACGCTTGAATTATGTGCGATTTGATTTCTTAAAATCCGATATGAAGAAAGCTTTGTGCGATTTGATGAGTAAGGGATTTTTACCGGGAAGCCATCTTTTAAGTATAATTCAGAACGCGTGATGATTCTATCAGGACTATTCCAATCAACAATACTCATTGATGATTGAATTAATTGCTCTGCATGTTCAAAATCTTTTGGTTTTAAATATGACTTAACATTGTCATTATTTGAGTTTTTCTTCTCCTGTGTATATAATAAAAACACATCTCTAACAAAATTTTCATATTCTCTGAAACTATTGAAAAAAATGGATTCAGTTAAAAAATGAAGTTGTTTTTTTGAAAGTGACCTATTTTGGAAGTTAATTTGATTCTGTCTATCAAATGACTTTAGTCTATTCAATTCTTTATTGAAATCATTATAAGCTGCAGATATTTTTATCCTTTTTCTTACCATTATTCTGAAAGAGAATTTTGGATTTTTTTGCAAAGAAAATTTGCCCTTGAAGTTCTTGCTGCGGTGTCAGTTGTGCCTCTCCTAGAATAATTAATAAAATCTTTATATCCAGTTGGGATTTCAGCGTCTTTATCCTCTGTGTACTCATCAAATTTCAACGAAATTTCATCAAGAATTACTCTTAATTTACCAATGGATTTCTCATTGATTTTTATTCGAGAATCTTTGTTAAGACCATTTAATCCATATAAGCAATGAGCAATACTTGTAAAAAGGGTATAAAATAATTGAGGTCTTTTCCAATTTGTATTTGCTAATTCTAAAGGAGGATAGATAGAACCAATATATGACATAGTTTTGTCAAACATTTGGGCTGCTTCAGGCAAACTATCCTCTTCTTCTTCATATTTTTTGTAATAATTCTCAATACCTTTATTTGTCCTAACAGTATCAATTAAAGCAACAAATAAGTCTGCTGTTAATTCTGCTTCTGCCATTCTGGTCACATTTGCACGAGTTAAAACACTTCCGTCGATGTAGTATTTTACATATTTCAATCCGTATCCAAAAACAATTTGTTTAAAATACCCAACATATCTCGCGTTAAGGATTTCTTGTGGTTTTAACTTAACAGTGTAAGAATTTATTCTTGCAAAAATATCAAGTATATCTTCATATGGTAAATCAAATAAAATATCTACTCCAAGTTCATATTTTAGAAATTCATTTTGGACTTCCTCTGGTAACTCATCAAAAGTTCTACCACCAAAATCTTTGTTATGAACTCTACTAATTTTGAAATCGCCATTATAAAATCCAAGAATCGTTCTTAATCTTTGCTGCCCGTCAACAACCACACGAACATTCTTGGCTCCTTGCAAATTTTGCGTAATTAAAATCTTAGGAATAGGTTTGCATCTTAAAATTGTATCTACCAAATATGATTTTGCTTTTTCTGTCCAAACGGACCTTCTTTGAAAATCTGGCGAAAGTTCTAAAAGTCCATTATCACTCCATTCAATAAAATCAGATATGTTGTACGTTCTTGTGTCAAAATTTTTCATTCTTGCTTTTTTTGATTTAGCTCAAATTTATCATTTTTTTCATTGGATTCATTGATTAGTAGAATCTTGGTTTTTTCATAATGCTGCCTAGCTACTGCATACCGCCATCAAGTGCTGTAATTTTCCTTATCGTATTACAAAAAATGCTTTTCCACTCCTCATGAGGAATGCAAAACACACTTAATCTATTCTTCTTGTTTTTTACTGTTATTGCAGGGCGAGTATTCACTACTATTGGTTTTTAGTGCTTTAAAGCTAAACATATTTTTTATGTTTCAGGCAGTTAGGGGGTAAAAACTGTTAACATAAGCTTTCTGCACCGCACAGCGTAAGGAGAAATCACCGTTGAGCTGGAACCCGACAGCCGTCGACAACAAAATAAACCGTCAGTTTTTAACCCGACAGCCGTCGACAACAAAATAAGCCATCAGTTTTTAACCCGACAGCTGTCGACAACAAAATAAGCCATCAGTTTTTAACCCGACAGCCGTCGGCAACAAAATAAGCCATCAGTTTTTAACTCGACAGCCGTCGGCAACAAAATAAACCATCGATTTTCAACCCGACAGCCGTCGGCAACAAAATAAACCATCAGTTTTTAACTCGACAGCCGTCGGCAACAAAATAAACCATCAGTTTTTAACCCGACAGCCGTCGGCAACAAAATAAACCGTCAGTTTTCAACCCGACAGCCGTCGGCAACAAAATAAGCCATCAAATTCTTCCATCACCAACTGGTATTGTAAAAAAATTATGCCAGCTATTGTCTTTTTGAACTATAGCCCGTAAATTGAAGACTAATTACTTAACACATAATAAATTTCTAAATCATGAAAAAAATTTATTTCTCCTATTTTACACTTGCAGCATTAACTGCATTGGTTCAAAAAATCGTTATGCTTTTAGGCTCAAATCTTGCCGAAAGTCCACTAATGGCGAACATACTTACTCGCCTGATCCAACAAGCCGAAACCGCCGTTCAGGCCATTGGCAGTACTAAAAAAACACCGCTTACCGAAATTGTAACAGCAGCCGATTTACGCCGTGATAACACCTACCGCTCGTTGCGCGATACAATTCAAGCCGGCTTACGCCGTCAGAACGAAGCCTATCGCACCGCCTGCGAAGCGCTTTGGCCCGAGTTTGAAAAAAATGACCTAAAACTTTATAACATGTCCCGCGATAAACAAACTGCGGCTACTGAGAGTTTGCTGGCCGACCTGCGAAAACCCAAAAACGCCCCACACCTGGCAACTACCCACATTACCGATTGGCTTACCGAGCTGGATAACGATAACAAGGCTTATGTAACGGCAACAACGCAACGCAGTGCTGCCCGCTCGGCCGACGATACCGTACAAGATGCCCAGGTTTTTAAAGACCTGAAAACATCGCTCGAACTGCTGGAAAATATTCTGAATACCATGCAAGCCATGCAAGAACCACAAAACATCGACGAGGTGGTGGCCGAAGTGTCGCAATACATCGCCGAAGCCAATGCCGCTGCCAAACAAAGTCAAAACAACAGTGGCAACCACGAGAACGATAACGACGACACGGAATAAGTTTCAATCCAACCGAGATCTTCTTATTTGACATAAATTTTTGATCTTTCCGGCCTGCCCTTTTTGGGGTGGGCCGGATTTTGTTGATGCCGTCAGCAATTTTAAACCCTACCCCTTTGTCCCCGACGTAAAGTACGGGATTTCGCAAGCTCAACTATCGACATTTCGCGAGAGAAGCTCCCGAAAGGGTGCAGGGTCAAGAGATTGATTAAAAACACTACCCTTTTGTCTATCGACATTTTCCCTTAAAAGGGAAAACAGCTTCATTGAAACGCTTAGTGTAACCTGGTAGCCGGCTCCCCTCGTGAGGGGAGCTCCCGAAAGGCTGTATGTTTGTAAAAGTGCATAAGCATCCAAGTTTTGTAAATTAGTTTTTGCGAAACAAAAAAAGATGAACACTTATGCAAGGGAAAGTTAAAACAATTAGTTTTCAGGGACAAAACATTTATATAGGAATCGATGCCCATTTAAAAAATTGGACAGTAACGGCAATGACTGAAAATAGTTTAACCAAGACGATATCACAAAA
>NZ_FOHT01000085.1:0-1395 GCF_900111425.1 Draconibacterium orientale
ATTTTGCTCATTATTAGCTATTTGTATTTCTTCAAAATAATACCTTCGGGCAATACAGAGCCAGCAGGTTTTCCTCTCCTGGTTAAATCCTTAGCGGGTTCGATGCCCGCTAAGGATTTGAAGTAACCTTCGGTATAAAATTTCGCCGTTGGTTACCCCTCCTGGTTTTCCAAATCCGGTCTATAAAAACACCCTTCTATTAACGGACACCTAAAAACGGGCCGCATACCTGTGTTCAATTTATTATAGATAAGAGCCGCAGCCTCTCGGAAACAGACACCTTACGGGCTGCAAGGGCAAAGTAACGGTCTCTTTATCATTGAAGTGTTTTTAGCACCAGTCTGGATTTTACTGTACAACTGAATGCACATATTCTTTTTCATTTTTCATTACATATCTTATCCTGTTCAGTAATTTCTTTGCAATTTTTATAATTGCCTTGTTGGGCTTCATTCTTTTACAAAGTTCTAAGTAACACTGTGCCAAAGCCGGATCGTTCCGTGAAGCTATCCAGGCGGCTTCTATAATTATGCCTCTAAGTGGCTTGTTTGAACGAGAAGTAATCTTTCCTGTTTTATCATTCTCTCCTGATGTATTTGTTCTGGGCACGAGCCCAACAAATGAACACAATTTATCAAGGTTCTTGAACCGTAAAATCGTTTCAAGTTCTGAAAGCAGGGTAACTGCTACTATCAAGCCTATACCAGGAATACTCCTGAGTAGCTTGATCTTAAAACCATACATCACTTCTTTCTCCAGCTCTCTTAACTTACGGTTTATTTTTAACAGCTCTGCCCTTAAATGTTTTACTGTTGCCAATGTGCTTTGTAAAACCATACCTCCATAAGGAGTAGACTGTTGTACCTCTTCGAGCCATTGGGTAAATTTCCCGGACCAGTATGTGGAAGCCTGGGCCAGGGGGCCGGGAATCGCAATACCAAAACAATGAAGATGTGATTTTATCCGGCTTTTATGTCTTGATATTTCTTTTACCAATGTTTTACGGTAACGTACCAGCGACCTTAGTTCTTCTGTTTCTTTATCAGGGACATGAATACCGGTGAGTTCCCCGTTCTTTAATGAACGGGCTATCTTACGACTATCGCGACGATCTTCTTTTTGTTTGCGTTCTTTATCTGTAGTCGGAATATCGGCTGGATTGACTACAATACTTTTTATACCATACTTCTCTAAATTTCGGTGAGCGCTGAATCCACAGAAACCAGCTTCATATGCAGATAAATAATTACCCCCGGGAAAAGTACGTTGAAGGTAAGTATACAAAGTCCCTGCATCAGGATTTTGTGATATCGTCTTGGTTAAACTATTTTCAGTCATTACCGTTACTGTCCAATTTTTTAAATGGGCATCGATTCCTATATAAATGTTTTGTCC